>CAMAQX010000004.1 GCA_945860455.1 Lishizhenia tianjinensis | reverse complement strand
GTTGTGTTATGGACACAACAGATCCTGACATTCGTTTTAATGACAAAGGGATTTGCAATCATTGCACGGATTTTCTACTCATAAGATCTCATCACAACTATAAAGGAGCCGAAACGGATCAGGAATTTGCGGAATTAATTCAACAGATAAAACGAACTGGACAAGGAAAAAAATACGATTGTGTAGTTGGTCTAAGTGGTGGTATTGATAGTTCGTATGCAGCATTTATTGCGAAAAGAGAAGGATTAAGAGTACTTGGGGTACATTTAGACAATGGCTGGAATTCAGAAGAAGCCGTTTTAAATATCAAGAACATCGCTCGAATTTTAGGAGTCGATTATGAAAGTTATGTGCTGGATTGGGAAGAGTTTAAAGAAATCCAATTAGCTTTTTTAAAGGCTTCAATCCCTGAGGCTGATACTCCAACAGATATTGCAATTTTATCTGCCTTACATAAAGTCGCTGCCAAATATGGTGTAAAGCACATTATTAGCGGAGGGAATTTCGCAACAGAGGGAATTTTACCGAAGTCTTGGCATTATAACGCAAAAGATTTGACTTATTTTAAATACATACACAACAAGTTCGGAAAAGGTAAAATTCAATCTTTTCCTACTTTTGGTTTTCGCAGTGAAATGTATTATAAATTTATCAAAGGTATTAAAATGACTTATTTGTTAAATTTTATACCGTACAATAAAGATGAAGCTATTGAATTGTTAATTAATGAGTTAGATTGGAAAAATTATGGTGGAAAACACTATGAATCCAAATATACTGGTTTTATACAATCTTTTTACCTCGTTAAAAAATTCAATTTAGATTACCGCAGAGCAACACTATCAAGTCAAATTTGCGTGGATTCAGTTACACGTGACGAAGCACTTGAAATTCTAAAGACACCCTCCTACAACGAAAATACCGTTGAAAAAGAAATGGAGTATATTTCTAAAAAATTAGGTGTGTCCCTCGCGGAGTTTAAATCCATCGTTAATCTTCAGGGTCATTGGTATAAAGAGTACCCCAATGATGAAAAATGGCTAGGCTACGTATATGACACGTACCGTAAGTTATTTAAGAAAGACAAATTGGGAAGTTTTTAATATCCCGCTAACGCATTTAATACAGGCTCAATCAGAGAAACAATTTCATATTTAGCACAAGTAAAATTGTGTATTGATATGGAAAACGCAATATTTTTTCCGTTTTGGGAGTTAACAAATCCCGAATAAGCTTTTACGCGCGTTAATGATCCACTTTTAGCTTTAATTTTCCCTTGCCCAATTTGTCCTGAACAAACTGAAGATAATGTTCCTGATGTCCCTGCAACAGGTAAACTACTTAAAAAGGTGGTATAATACTTACTTTTATAAATATAATCAAGCATTTCAACATAATTCGAAGGACTCATGGCATTGTTTCTAGATAATCCACTTCCATCCTTTATAAAAAGACCTTTTGTATTAATTTTCTTCGCCCAAAATTTTTCAATTTGATCAATTCCATTTTCTGTTGTCCCAATTCCGGTTTTTTCATATCCAATAAGGTTTACCAATCCCTCAGCAAAAAAGTTAACGCTATGCATATTCGTTTTTTTGATAATCTCTAATAATGAAGTTCCTAAATGCGTATAAGCCAGCCTTAAGCTGGTGTAGTTGGGAGATGTTAAATCTTCTTTTCGTACCGATTTGGCAGAATTTACTTTAATGCCTCGTTTTGTTAAATAGTTTTTAAACACAATGGCAAATTGATACTCCGGATCAGGCATAGCACTCTTTACTTGAAAACTCGATTGATAAGCAGGCAATAAACCTTTTCCAAATCGGTCATACGAGTAAGGACCGCCATATAAATAGGCATTATCAACTGAATTTCCGGAAGATTTAATATAATTATGAAAAGTTAACCCTGGAAGTTCTGGAAATGTTTTTACTAAATTGGTTGTTGTGCCAGCTGCACCTGTTTTGAAATAATAGTTCATCACATTATCATAAAAGCAAATCCCGCTGGGTGGGGCTCCATAGGTGTTTCCGTGGTCTGACCAAGCCCAACCGTCAGGTGCACCATCATACCCAAACTCACTTCCATCGGCAATAACCGACCCTTTTATTTCTTTAATCCCTAGTTTTAATAATGTATCCGTCCATTGGTTTAAAAACTCTAATTCTATCCCATCTGCCGTGAAATACTTACTACCTAATGACATATCTCCACCACCACGAACCCATAAATCTCCGGTAAAAATGCTATCTATTGAAATAGTCCCATCCAAGTATAAACGAGTTTTTGCTTGATAATTGGGCCCTAGTAACTCGAGGGCGGTATACGTTGAAAATAATTTTGCATTTGAAGCACTTGCCTGACTCGTTTTGTGATTCCATTTAGCAAGTGTATCTTTTGAATCAAGATCAATCGCAAAAAAAGTTAGGGTGGAGTTCTCCAGTTGCGGATTTTTTACCAGTTGGTCCAATTTATCCTGAATTTTATTTTGTCCAGAAGCATAATTTGTAAGAAAGACAATAACAAAAAATATGTAACTTCGCATTGGATTATTATTTAATCGAAAATTACAAAAATAAAGCCAACGCTTAATAAAAATTTTCATTTGAAAGAAAAGAAAAAAATTAAAGTATTACGTATTATCAATCGATTTAATATTGGTGGACCTACGTACAATGCTACTTTTCTTACGCGGTTTTTATCGGATGAATTTGAAACGATACTTGTGGGAGGGTTGCCTGAAAAAGATGAGGCTGACTCCTTACATATTTTGGAGGAATATGGAGTAGAAGCAATTTTTCTTCCAGAGATGAAGAGAAAGCCAAGTTTTGTAAGTGATAGAAAGGCTTTGATTAAACTTAAAAAAATCATTCGAGAATTTAAGCCGGACATTGTTCATACCCATGCAGCAAAAGCAGGTGCTTTGGGAAGAAAAGCAGCTTTTGATTGCAAGGTGCCAGTCGTTGTTCATACCTTTCATGGACATGTTTTTCATTCCTATTTTGGTGCTCTTAAAACCAATTTATATAAATTCATTGAACGTAGATTAGCCTCAAAATCAACAGGAATTATAACAATCTCTGAATCCCAAAAAAAGGAAATTGTAGAAGATCATGGAATTACAGAGAATCATAAAACGAAAGTTATTCCCCTTGGTTTTGATTTATCTAAGTTTAATTCAAACTTAGAAGAAAAAAGAAATGTAACAAGAAATAAGTTTGAACTTAAGGATGAGGAAGTTGCAGTGGCTATAATTGGACGATTGGCTCCCGTAAAAAATCATTCCTTGTTTTTTGAAATCGTCAAACTTATTCATGAAAACACGCAAAAGAAACCTGTTTTTTTTGTTGTTGGTGATGGTGAACTTCGTGACTTTGTAGAAGAACAAACCCATCAATTGAATGCAATAGGAGTTGATATTCGCTTCACATCCTGGATAAAGGATATTGCTTCTTTTAATGCTGGTATGGATATCATCTGTTTAACTTCAAAAAATGAAGGTACTCCCGTAAGTTTGATTGAATCGCAAGCAGCTAACGTCCCAGTTGTCACAACTGATGTTGGAGGCGTTCGTGATATTATTTCTGACAATGTAACTGGATTTATTGTTCCTAATAATAATGCACGTATATTTGCAGACAGATTAATTGAGTTAATTGATAATGAATCACTTCGTAAAGAAATGGGTATCAAAGGATGGCCTTTTGTTAAGGATTCATTTCATTATACACGCTTAGTGACAGATATGGAAAAATATTATAAACACTTGTTATCTCAAGCTAAATGATAAGATATTTTCGTCTTACTTTATTTTTTGTTGCTGCGCTTGTGTTACTGCAAAGTTGTAAATTATGGAAGAATGTGAATAGTAATCAAATGTTTAGAATTCCGAAAGATGGAAGTTTTCAATTTGATTCCTTGCAAATGCAACCTTCAGATGATTATAAAATTGGGTTAGGAGATCGTTTCACTTTCTTTTTCTCTACAAACAATGGGGAGAAAATCATAAATGGTTTATCAGGTGTGGGAGGAATAGGGAGTCAATCAATCACCCAGAATAGCACGATGGTTATGGACTATTTGGTACGAAGAAATGGATATGCAGAACTACCTGTAATTGGGTTATATCCTGTAGCTGGACTTTCAGTGGTTCAATTGGAAGATTCTTTAACCAAAATATTATCTTCAAAATTTCAGAATCCTTTTGTTCAAATACGGCTAACCAACCAACGGGTAATTGTTTTTGCGGGGAGGGGTCTGGCAGAAGTTGTAATTTTGCCAAATGTGAACACAACCTTGTTGGAGGTTATAGCCCTTGCTGGTGGATTGGGAAATGATAGTTATTCAAATTCGATTAAGATAATGAGGCGCACAAAATCCAATAAACGCGCCGTATTTAAAATTGACTTGTCCACAATAGAAGGAGTGAGGGCAGCAGAAATGATTGTTCAAAGCAACGATTACATTTATATAGATTATAAACCAAGAATTGCGAGCTCAATATTATCAGAAACAGCTCCATGGATTAGTTTGTTCACGACAAGTCTCACGCTCTTTTTTATATTTTTGCGCTTATAAAGAAATATGTCAGTAGGTCAAGATAAAAAATTAATAATCAATAAAGAATTCAACCCAATAATTTTGGGTGAAATAATTTCTAGGCATTGGTATCTTCCGCTGATATACATGTGTATATTTGGCTCAATCGCTTTTTTGTATTTACGCTATACAAAACCGCTTTATCAATCTTCCGCAATTTTACAATTAGTTGAAGAAGACCAGGTCAAACAAGCACTAGGAGAGGGGGCGTTGTCAGTACAAGCAAAAGGTACTGATATGAATAAAACAATTGAATTTCTTCGCTCAGAGTATCTTTTTGAAAAAGCAATTAGTAAAATAAATACGGCTGTAGGCATTTTTTCAGAAGGAAAATTACTAACTAAAGATCTTTATAAATCAACAGGATTTAAAATTGTTCCTCTTCAGATAAAGGATTCATCAGTTTGTGGATTGAGAATAGATGTGAAATATGCCAATAATATAATCGAATTACAGTATAATAAAAATGGCAAAGCAAAAGTAATTAGAGGAGTCTTAAATGGTAAATTTAAAAATGAAGATTTTGAATTGCAATTTTCAGGATCAAAATCTGAATTGCTTGAAACTATTGAAGGTAATGATTTGTATATTATTTTAAACAAAAAATATTCCTTAATGAAGGAATGGATGTCTAAACTCACGGTGATGCCTGTTGATCCAGGTGCCAAGACAATTCAAATTTCATTTGATCACTTTAATCCTCGTTTGTGCCAGGATATCGTTGTTGCCTTGTTGGATGCTTTTTTCAAGTACGAGGAGCAAATGGGAAAACAAAACAATCAGAAAGTAATTGGTTTTGTTGAAACTCAGTTAGATTCATTGTCAAAGGTGCTAAAAATTGCACGTGATAGCATGAATAATTTTCAACGAAAGGAACGGATTACTGACCCAAAATCTGAAAGTGAATCTGTTTCAGAGAAAGTCAATGAATTGAAAAAGAAGTTATTAGAGGTTGAGGAGGAGTTAGTTACATTATATTTGATTAAAGGTAAGCTTATTCAAGACCCGGATAAATTAGATGTCTATAAATTGATTCCAGAAATGATAGGTAAGCGAAGTTTTGAAGGATCTTTGTTACGCCAAATTGAGGATCTGAATAAATTATTGGAGCGCCGAGATGAATTACTTAATGATGTAACAGAAGAACATTCTGAATATAAGAAGAACAAAAATAAAATTGAACTACGACAAGCATCTGTAAAAAAAAGCTTGACCGTTATTGAAGAACGATTGAAAGGAGATATCGGATTAATTCAAGAAAAATTAACTGAAACAGAAGATAGATTTTTTAGCATGCCTGAAAAGGCATTAAAATTTGATCGATTAAAATATATTGAAGAATTGAATAATCGATATTTTACCTTGTTTACTGAGAAAAAAATTGAATTTGCTTTATCAAATGCAGGATACTCCTCTGAAAACAGAGTATTAACTGCTCCTATTTTACCAGAAAGTCCATTGAGTCCAAATCAAAAATTAATTTATATAATATCCCTACTTTTCGGCGGGATCATTGGATTGTCCTTGATGATTTTCAAATATTTAATCTACAATGAAATTGTCGGCCCAGAAGATTTAATTAAAATGTTGCCAAAACAAACAAATTTCCTGGGTGGTGTTCCTATGTACAAACGTAAAATGAAGTATTCTCAAGTTGTTGTTGCAGAATCTTCCAAAAGTAGAATGGCAGAAGCAATTCGAAGCATTCGCTCAAATATGAGTTTTATTAATAAAGATGCGAAGGTGATTGCCATTTCATCTTCTGTTTCTGGTGAGGGAAAAACGTTTGTAGCATTAAACTTGGCTGGAATGATTGCCGTTTCAGGTAAATCAACGGTTGTGCTTGATTTGGATTTAAGAAAGCCCAAGGTTCACTATGGCTTTGCCGCTGAAAATGTAGCTGGGATGAGTAATATTTTATCTCGAAATGCTTCCGTAGATGATGTAATTCAACATTCACATATTAGTGGGCTTGACTTTATTACCGCCGGACCTATTCCACCTAATCCTTCGGAATTAATACAAAGCAAGGAATTTCAAGAGGTCTTAGAGGAATTAAAAAATCGATACGATGTCGTAATGATTGATAACCCTCCAGTTGGAATTGTTTCTGATGGAATTCAAATTCTTGCTGCATCGGATATTCCAATTTATGTATTTAAATCACATTACTCCAAGCGAATTTTCGTTAAACGAGTAGAAGAATTATTTGAAGTACAAAAATTAACTTCTTTGAATGTAATACTGAACGGTATCGAAACCAAGCGTTCTTTTTATGGATACGGTTACGGATACGGTTACGGATACGGTTACGGTTATGGTTACGGATATGGATACGGAAATAGTTACGGATATGGCTCAGGTTATTACACGGATGACGAAGACGATGCACCATTTTTCATACGAATCTTCAAACGATTGAAAAACCTTATATGGAAATCGAAGGCAAAAAAATAAACGGATTATTTGAACTTTCACCAAAAATATTTGGTGACTCTCGTGGATTTTTTCTTGAATCTTTTCATGCCAGCCGTTACGCTCAAATTCTAGGCCCCGTTAATTTTGTTCAAGATAATATGTCATCGTCAGTGAAAGGAGTGTTGCGTGGTTTACATTTTCAAAAACCACCATTTTCACAAGGTAAATTGGTGTCTGTGATTCAGGGATCCGTATTGGATGTGGCAGTTGATCTTAGAAAAAATTCACCCACTTTTGGACAGCATGAAACAGTCCTACTTACAGCCGAAAAAAAAAATCAATTTTGGATACCTGAAGGATTTGCCCACGGATTTGTTGCATTAGAAGACAATACAATTTTTTGTTATAAGTGCACAAATTACTATCATCCCGAAGCAGAGGAAACCATTTTATGGAATGACCGTACACTGCACATTGATTGGCAGATTGAAGATCCAATTATTTCCGATAAAGATAAAAAAGGATTGATTTTCGCTGATTTTGAAACGCCGTTCTAAAAACTAACATTTTAATTGGATGACTACTACCTTACTACACTACCTTCTTTTTTTTCTTGGCGCAACTGCAATATCCGTAATTAGCAATATTTTATTATTGCGTTTCTCTCAATCATTGGGAATTCGAAATAAAAATGATGTTTTTGTCCGATGGAGTAATCAATCTAAGCCTTCTCTTGGTGGAATAAGTCTTTTTGCAGGTTTTCTTTTTTCAACGATTCTCTCATTAATGCTTTTTCCAGATTACAATATTTTTGGTGACATTAATTATGTTGGTCTTTTTCTAGCAGCATCTTTAGCATTTACTATGGGAATGGCTGATGATGCATATAACACAAAGCCATTTTTTAAACTTTTTATGCAGATTTTTTGTGGTATTATTTTCCTCTTGACTGACATAAAAATTGACTTGTTCCACATTCCGATAATTGATTCAGGCTTGACAATAATTTGGGTAATTACATTAATGAATTCGCTCAATATGTTGGACAATATGGATGGTATAACAGCAACCACGGTTTTTTTCGCGCTGTTGTCTTGTTTAACTAGTTGTTACGTGATTGGAAACCCAAGTCAGCCGTTTTGGCTTTTTACCATTGTAGCCATGTTGGGCGCTTTAGTTGGATTCCTTTATTTTAATATCAATCCGTCTAAACTATTTATGGGTGATGCCGGTAGTCAGTTTGTTGGGTTGTTTGTAGCTTTTTTTTCAATTAAGTATTTATGGAATTTAGGTGCAACAACAGAACAAAACTCTTGGATTAGTATCATTATTACATTGGTGGCATTAACACCGGCCGCGGCAGACACCTTAACTGTTGTGATTAATCGTTTGCGAGCAGGAAAGTCACCGATGGTAGGCGGAAAAGATCATACTACCCACCATTTAGTGTATGCAGGCTTTACCGATAAACAGGTGTGGTACATTTTTTCGTTAATTGGGTTGGTTTCGTTTATTTTATCTGTTCTAATCGTTTATTTAACTATTCATAATATCATTCAACCTAATTTGTTTTTTCTTCTTTTTTTTATACTTGTCTTTTTTCTATTATACAGAAATACAATTAAATTTAAACCCAAAGGATAATCATTTCTTTTTTTGTTTATTTTTGGTAAAGAATTTGCAAAGCCCAAACTAATTCTTAAAAATAATATATGAAAACAATTTTCTTTTCAAGTTTTTTCTTTCTTGCATTTGCATTTTTTGCTCAAGAATCGGATTTAAAACAATTGCCCTCAGTAGATCTTAAAGACTTAAAAGGGAAAAAAGTAAACACGGCCTCTTTAGGATTTAAAGGTCCTGTTGTTATTAGTTTTTGGGCAACATGGTGTTCTCCGTGCAAAAAGGAATTAAATACCATTCATGAATTATATGCAGATTGGCAAGCTGAAACCGGAGTTACTTTAGTTGCCGTCTCAATCGATGACGAAAAAACTAAAAATTCTGTATTGACCTATGTGAACGGAAAAGCGTGGGATTTTCCTGTATTACTAGATCCGAATGGAGATTTCAAAAGGGCAATGGGAGTAAATAATGTACCACATACTTTTTTGATTGATAAAGACGGTAATATTGTCTATTCTCATAATAATTATGCTCCTGGGGATGAAGAAAAACTATACGAAGAAATCAAGAAATTAGGAGCAAAATAATTTAAGTATGGTTTCTAAAATACCAGTAATTATTTTTCTAACTCTAACTTGTTTTGGCTTTTCCCAAGATTTTACAAATGGCGGAACATTTACTGGAAACATTGAATCCACTTTTCAATACTTAAATAGCGATACTCTGATTGGTGCAAATCAACCCGAGCAAAAAGGATTAATAAATTCCTATATGAATGTTTTTTATACCAATAAAAACTTCAAAGCAGGAATGAGACTTGAATCTTATTTGCCTAGAATTCAAGGCTATCCAAATCGGTTTGACGGAACCGGAATCGGAATGCGTTACATTGGTTATGTCAATAAATTGGTGGATGTAACATTGGGTTCATTTTACGAACAATTTGGCGCTGGTTTATCGCTAAGGGCTTATGAAGATCGAGCTTTAGGTTATGACAATTTACTGGACGGTGCTCGATTAATTGTTCGACCATACAAAGGTATTGTCTTGAAGGGTGTTTATGGTTATCAACGATTATCATTTCAACAAGGTCAAATTGTTCATGGTGATGGTATCGTCCGCGGTGTGGATGCAGAGATTAATTTCAAGGAAACGTTCGATTCTCTTTTGAATGATAATTGGGATTTTGGACTTGGGCTTTCATTCGTAAGTAAGTTTCAGGCGGATAATGATGACGCATTAATTCTTCCTCAAAATGTGGGCGCATATGGCGGACGATTCAAAGCACGGTACAAGAACATTAATTTTAATGGAGAATATATCCTGAAGGAACAAGATCCATCTAATGATAATAGTAAAATATATAACTATGGCCATGCTGCTATTTTTAATTTAGGATATTCTAAAAAAGGACTTGGAATCTTATTGTCCGGAAAATCGGTTGATAATATGAGTTATCGCTCCGATCGAACAAAGGACCTTCAAGATGTTTTTATCAACTACCTACCAGCTCTAAATAAAACCCATACATACAATTTAGTGGCAACTTTATATCCTTATGCAACTCAGCCAATGGGAGAAGTGGCCTATCAAGCAGAGGTTTTGTATACGATTAAAAAAGGCACAAAATTGGGCGGTAAATACGGAGCAGCGGTCAATTTGAATGTATCAACCACGTATCGTCCAGTGCATCATGTTTCAGGATTTAGCCCACTTGATTCCACCGGTGTAGCCTATTCTGCACGACCATTTGATAAAAGTGATAGTATGTATTGGAGAGATATAAATTTTAACATTACGAAGAAAATAAATAAAAAGTTGAGTTTCATTTTTTCTTATTTCAATATCAACATTAATAATGACGTTGCTAAAATTTCAAATGATGCCAAAGGAATAATTTCATCGCATATTGGTGTAATTGAGACATCCTTTAAAATAAACAAAAAACACGCAATTCGATCAGAAATTCAAGCGCTTTTCGTTGAGAAAATTAAGAAAGGAGTACCGAACGCAGGTGGAATAAATGATAAAGGGAATTGGGGTACAATTTTACTGGAATATACCGTTTCACCACATTGGTCATTTGGATTTATGGACCAATATAATTATGGAAATCCAACTGAAAGTAAAAGGGTTCATTATCCGATTTTTACTTTCGGTTATGTAAAGGACGCAACGCGCTTTTCTATTTATTATGGAAGGCAACGCGCTGGATTATTTTGTGTTGGAGGCGTCTGTCGTTTTGTTCCAGCATCAAATGGATTAACTTTTAGTTTTACCCAAAGTTTTTAATATGGTAAAGTTCACTTTAGGCTTTTTGGTTTTGATTTTGCTGCTTTCCCTTGAATCATGCGATCATGTGGATAATCCGTATCCAAATGTGCCAAATTTAGAATTGGATACTACGCTTTATCCTGGGAATTGGAGCGATTATGTAACCAACGAATGGCCTCAGTTTTCCGCAAATACAAATGTGAATAGAAATGTATTGATTGAAGATTTCACAGGTCATCAATGTGTTTATTGCCCCGCGGCTGCAGATTTAGCTCATGCTTTACATGGTGCAAATTCTTCTAGGGTATTCGTCTCCTCCATTCACGCTGGTCCAACTGGAATAGGTGATTTTCAATTAGTGTCTCCTCCTGAATATCCTGTAGATTTTACTAATCCGCAAGGGATTGAAATAGGAACCTACTTTGGCACTAATGACGGCGGGTTTTCTGGTAATCCACGTGGAACAATTAATCGATTTAACAATGGATATATTTTTCAAAGTCCTAATTCTTGGACTTCCATGGTTAATACTCAATTGACTGAAAATAATTTACGTGTGAATATTCAATCGGACTTAAATTATTATCCAGAAACAAAAGGAGCATTTTTACACGTCGAAGTAGAAAAAATTGACCCAACATTAATCAGTGAATTAGGTGTTGTTGCGAGTATATTGGAGGATTCATTAGTTGGTGATCAAAAAATGAGTGATAATTCTCATAATACTTCCTATGTTCACAGGGATATTCATCGAGGCAATTTAAATAATCAATCATTCGGACGTGTATTATCTTCTGCTGATGTGATCAATGGAAAATACTATGTTAATTATTCATTTGTGGTGCCGAATCAATTAGATGGCGCCTACAATCCTGAAAATATGCATGTATTGATATATGTGTACGATCGAACAACTTGGGAAATCTATCAAGTAATCGAACAACCAATCATTCCATAATGGGAATTTCTTCAATTTATCGTTTAGCGATGCAAGGAGCAATTGAAGCTTCTTTAAAAATAATGGAAATTTATTCAGTAGGATTTGATGCTGAATATAAAATAGATGGTTCTCCTATTACAGCAGCTGATTTGGCTTCGACTGATATTTTACATCGTTTTTTGGAGCAAACAAATATTCCAATAACAGGTGAAGAAAGTTTGAATTCTGAATTTTCAGTTAGAAAAGATTGGAAACGTTGTTGGTGTATTGATCCATTGGATGGTACAAAAGAATTTGTAAGTAGAAATGGTGAGTTTGCCGTGAATATTGCATTAATTGAAAAAGGCATTCCAGTTTTTGGCTTAATAGCATCGCCCGTTAAAAAGGAGTTCATTATTGGTTCAAAGGAATTTGGTGTCTTCATTATAGATTTTGACAACCTGAACGATACTTCCAAATGGAAAAAAATTGAGACTCCTCTGACTATTAATTCACCTTTGGTCATGACCTGTTCCAGGAGTCATCATTCTGGACCGGTACTTAAATTTATTGAAGCTCTACAATCCATTTCACCAGAAATTGAGTATATAAAAAAAGGATCCTCTTTAAAATTCTTCGATTTAGCAACTGGCATCGCCGATGCATATCCACGTTTTGCACCAACAATGGAATGGGATATTGCGGCCGGACAAGCTATACTGGAAACACTTGGCGGCGTTGTTTATCATGCAGAAACGGGTGAACCTCTTCGTTATAATAAAGAGAATCTAACGAACCCAAATTTCATAGCAAAAACAAAAGTGCTTTTTGATCAAATGTCATGAGGTATTTACTTACAATCTTTGTTTTTACCCGCTTGACATTTGTATTGTTCGGTCAAAATAATCTTTTACCTACGAATCCTTTTTTTAGGGATAAATTGACGTTCGATTATTCGCAAAACGGATATTACGTCCCTTGCTTATTCCCGGTAATTGAAAATGACTATCAACCCAAGTATCCAATGGTCATTGAAGTTTATATTGATTCTGCCCAACTTAAGAAGCCGTTTTTTAAACGAGACTTTAATAAACATCTTGTTGAAATAAAAGGGAAGGACTTCAACCTAAAAGTTTCTCCGGTTGGCGAATTAAATCTTGGTAACGATTTGAAAGATTCCTCCAATGCATTTTTATTCCAAAATACACGAGGCATATTGGTCGAGGGAGATATCACCAGAAATTTTTCCTTTTCTACTTCTTTTTATGAATCTCAGGCGAGGTTCAGTTCCTTCGAAAATCATTTTATTGCTAATAATGGTGAATTCTATACAACTTCAAACGGTTATATTCAACAAAATGGAATCGTTCCTGGTGCTGCACGCACGAAACCCTTTAAGGGAACTGGATATGATTATGCATTTGCAAGTGGAAATTTTGTTTACCGCCCATGGAAACAGTTGACGATCATCGCAGGGAATAATCAACAGTTTATCGGAACAGGATATCGTTCGATGTTATTAGCCAATAATAATGTGGGAACCCCCTATATTCGGTTAGATTTTAGATTGAATAGGAATTGGTCTTTTCACTATCTAAGGTCGCGATACATGAATTTAGTGCGAAAAAAAAAATATACAACCGTTGAGGGTTATTATCAACCAAAAGGATATTCAGCAAATTTTATTACCTATCAACCGTTTAATAAATTATCAATTAGTTTTTTTGAAGGAAGTATATGGAATATGGGTGATTCACTGACAACGCGAGGATTAAACCCCTCTTTTTTTATTCCATTACCCGGTATATCAGCTCTATTTTCATCTCAAAAAACCTACTCAATTTATGGATTAAATGCAAACTTGAATTTCTTTAAAACGTACTTTTTATATGGACAAGTTGCATTTGGTCGGAGGAAGAATCAAATTGCATATCAAATAGGTGGCAAAGCTATTTCTTGTTTTGGTATAAAAAAATTAATGATTCAATTGGAATTTAATGGAGCAATCAATGATATGTATGCGTCTCTGCAATCTCGATTAGATTACAGCAACTACAATTTACCGATTGCCCATCTAAAAGGAACCAATTTTAATGAACTCTTATTTCGAACAAATTGGGCATATAAGAAATTTTACATTGATTTTAAAAGTAGTAATTTCATCCTAACCAAATACAATGAGGACGCATTACAGCCTATTCAACTATTACCGACTTTGAGAAATGGCGTTGTTCTGAATCAGAAATTAGAAACGGGATTACGGATCAATCAAACCTTAAATTTTACGGTTTTTAGTTCAATTCTTTGGCGCAAAGAGATGCTCGATGTAGTTCAAACTAATTTTTTGTTTCATGTTGGATTTCGAACCGGATTAATGAGTCAAACAAATGATTATTAGGGTTTTATCATTTATTTTTTTATTCAGTATTTCTTGTTTTGGGCAAGGAAAGATAGGGTATCTCATTGAGGAATTACCGTTTGATTCGATTCAAGCAAGGCCTTTTGAAAATCATTCATCCATTTGGCCAAAGATAATACGCGATTCCTCTTTTAAAAAGTGTCTGGGATTTTTTCCTATGGTTGATAATTCAGTTGGGTATGACCAAAATTCTGCATTGTCAACCTATTCTAGACTCGGTTTAGGCGTACAAGCCGATTTGAAAATTTCTCCGAAATGGCACGCGAGAATAGGATATAATTTCGCCTCTCTTTCTAATGATACCAATTATTTGGACACAAGAGCCTATTTTTATACGCGAAAACAAGGTAAAATCCCTCTTTCGCATAATTTGTTGGGTAGAGTATCATACACGCCCAATCCTATTTTTAATTTTCAAGCCGGTATCGATCGAAATTTTATTGGCGAAGGCAATCGTTCGTTGTTTTTGAGTGATTACGGAAAACCTTATCCTTTTGCTCAAATACGTGCGCGATTTTGGCATATTGAATACCTTGTCATGTACCAGTTTTTCAGTGAAAATAATAAACAAAAACAACGATCAAAATATGGTGCGATGCATTACTTAAGTTGGAACGTCACGAAATGGTTGAATGTTGGGGTTTTTGAAACAGTTATTTTTCAACCGAAAGATACTTTATTGAATAGAGGGTATGAGCTTGAATATTTAAATCCCGTTATTTTTTATCGTCCACAAGAATATGCGATTGGATCATCTGATAACGTGCTTTTGGGATTATCAGTTTCAGCTAAATGGAAAAAGCAAACTGTTTATGGACAACTAATACTAGACGAATTTCTTCTCGCAGAAATAAAAGTCCGTTCGGGCTGGTGGGCTAATAAATATGGCGGGCAATTAGGTCTAAAAGGAAGATTTGAAATTAAAAAAGAAAAATTCTTTTATCGTATTGAAGGGAATGCTGTGCGCCCCTACACCTATTCACATTTGAATGCCTTGCAAAATTATGGAAATGCCGGGTATACATTGGCACATCCTTATGGTGGAAATTTTGCGGAAATCTTAGGCGAATTAAAATGGCAAAAAAAGAATTGGCTTTTTAAAACCTTTGTTTCATATGGTGTTCGGGGACTTGACAAGAATGGAAAAAGTTATGGCGGAGATATCTATCAACCGTATACAAACCGACCAAATGATTATCAGAATGAAATTGGTCAAGGATTGAAAAACAATTTTGTCAGAAATCAATGGTATGTTTGCTATGCGATACAAGGAATTCATCAAGTGTTTGCAGAGATAAATTTGAGTTATGACTCAGATTATTCGCGATTTTCCCTGCTTCCCTTAATCGGTTTTCGAACAAATCTGTGGAATGATTATCGGAATTATTGACTATTTCAATGGCAACGTAAACTCACTTAAATCAATCTCGTATAAATCGTAATTGGCTTTTTCGTTTTTTGTGTTTATAGAAGCAACAAAACCTTTTTTAAATTCTGGACTATAATAAAAATGGCTGTCATCCGATACACAATTAACAATCGAACCCAGATTTATGGGTTGTCCAAAAACTCCCGCTTTAATTTCAGAAACATAAATATCTAAACCACCCATTCCAGGTAAGCCATCAGAGCTAAAAAACAAGAATTTACCATCTGGAGTAATATAGGGTGTGGTTTCGCGACCTACAGTATTAATAAAATCTGGTAACGCTTCAGCTTTCCCCCAAGCGCTGCCTACCTTTTGAACCCTATATAGATCAGTAGATTTTTTATCTCCTTTACGATCTGATACAAAATACATTGTTTTGCGATCAGAAGTCATTGTCGCTGAACCATCGTAATAAGAAGAATTAATTGATTTGTTTTCAATCGGTTTTGGAGAACCCCATTTGCCAGTTGAAGTAGTAATCGACAACTCAAAAATATCCGAACTAGAAGTGGTTTTTTGCTCGAGCGCCTCGTTGTTAATAGTCATTAGGGCATACTTTCCATCTCGAGAAACATAAGTTAGCGCATCAAATCCTTTCGTATTCCACTTCAACGCATTCGTGATACTATCCCAATCCTTTGTTTCTGAATTCCACCTAGCTTCATAAATATCTTCAAAATAATCTTGATCGTCTGTATTCATGGTTCGACCTTTCGTATCTGATTTTCTTGCTGTAAAATAAAGCACTTGCCCACTGTCCGCTAAAATGGGTCCATATTCAGCATAATTTGAATTAACCGATCTACTTAATATCGATTTTTTAAATGATTTATCATTGAGCAATTCTTTTTTGGCAAATTCTACTTGTTGAATTCGTAAGGGTATTTGGAATTCCTTTTTTAACGAACTTGGTAATTTTAATTCTGCTTTTTTATAATAAACAAGTGCCGTATCTAAATTCCCCATTCGGTGGTTCACTTTTGCATAATGCTCATAAAAATCTGCATTTGGCTTCCCGTTTGATAGTTTTAAGGCCGCTTTTGCTTGCGCTAAGGCTAACGAAAAATAATTTAACTCATAATTGGTTAAACTAATATAAAACACAATTTTCCAATTAGAAGGATCTTTAATTGCAGCGTCCTTAAATTTGGACAAGGCTTCCTTGTTTTGACCCATATTAAAAAATTCTAACCCATCTTCGTAGAGTTTTAAGGCCAGAGCTTTGTTTATTAAATTAGTCGAGCTGTCAATAGGTTCTTTACTCGTTGGTGTCGCTTTCAAAGAACCGAAGCTTGCGATTACTACAAGCAAGGTTAAAAAGAATTTATTCATACAATTTTTTTCAGTTAAGTAAAGATAACATTTTTTGTATTTCAATTCCTGTCAACAATTAAAACTCCTTCTAAAAATTTGATTACAAGGTTTATTTCCCTGGGTTATTTATTGAAAATGGAATATTTCATCGCTGTCCAACTAAATGAAAACTCAAGTGAACCGCCATATCCATTGCGTAATTTGGTTAACAACATGTCGTAGGAAACACCAAATTTGAATCCGCCGAAATCTAATGAAACTCCCGGAATTAGGACACCCGTTGATTGATAAAAAGCACCAAAACCAAAATAAGAATCTTGTTTATTCTTCGTTATTTTTGAGCCTTCTGTGACAAGTGTTTTGTAGTAAACCCCACCAACAATTTCATTGTGTTTGCCTTGTTTAGCCTGTAAGTAACAAAAATCTAATGCTGCCCGAGATGACACTGTGTAAGTGATTTTCGAATTGAAAACAAATTTAATATCCAGTTTATCAGTTGTTATTGCATTATACCGAAGTTTGGGTCGGTTAAGATGGAAAAATGCAAACCCACTTTCTACTGAAACCGTATTTTCATGAACTACTTTGTTTTGTTTTTGTCCATATTGATAATTTATTCCTGCAGAAGCATCTAAATATCCAAAAGTAGTCATGCTGTTTTCTTCTCCTGTTGGTATTGTTGGATCAATAGCTGTTCCATTCCATTGACTCAAAAAGGTGACTCTTGATAAATCTGCTGAGCGATTTGTATAGGCAGTTTGAATTCCAGCTGAAAGTAAATTTTGCTTGTTAAAGGGCACAATTCCCGCGAAATTAATTGCTCCAGTTTTGTTTCCAAAACGTGAGTCACCTCCAATATCATTAAGCAAAAGAACCCCAATGCCTACATAAGATTTTTCATCTCGAATGCCTTTACCGATTGTGAATTCGCCGGAAGCTAGGGATGTCATAAACTGTGTTCCTGCTCCAATCCATTGATTTCTGTGCGATACGGAAAAACGTTCATACCCATTAAACATACCAGTAGCAGCTGGGTTGTAAAGCATGTTGTTTCGATTGATCTGTGAGAAGTGATAATCTTGCGAAAAGTTCAACTTTACAAAAACGAATAGTGACACTATTGAAATTAAATAATGCATAAAATTATCGTATCAAAGTAATATTTCCGGTAATTGTTTCAGAAGTTCCATTTATATATTCTACTAGTGCTTGAAAAGCATATATCCCACTGTTGCAGTCTTTTGTTTTGAAGGTTCCATCCCAAGTAAATTGCTTGTTTGTAGTTTGAAGTATTATATTGCCCCAGCGATCGAATATGATGAATTGAATAGATTTAACATTCTTTCCTACAATGATTGAGTAGAATTCATTAGTAACATTCCCATCTCCATCAGGCGAAAAAGCGGTAGGAATATGTATGCCATCTGCACAATCTGGTGAATCATTTACCGGACTGCAAGGGTCGCATGGATTTGAACCAGTATTTATTTCCATTCCATCGCTCAATCCATCTCCATCGGTATCAAACAAAGTTGGATCTGTACATAAATTTGCTTCTTGGGGATCAGGCAATCCGTCACCATCTGTATCTATTTGACAATCAACACTGCTGTCGTCTGGATCACATGGATTCAACGGGTCAGACCCATTGGTTACTTCATCCCCATCCGTTAAACCATCTCCATCTGTATCTGGATTTGTTGCTGCGGTTCCAGTTGCTGCCTCCTCTGTATTGGTTAATCCATCGCTATCTTGATCACATGGTGCAGTACTCGGATTTGGGTCACAAGGATCCAAAGGATCAGAACCCCCCGTATTTTCGTTAACATTAGTGATCCCATCTCCGTCTGTATCTTCTGTTGGATCATCTACAATAAATACAGCCACTATATTTTCAATACCGGAAATATTAATGAAGTTTGTATCTGAAATGATGGGTAATCCCATTGGGCCAATCGTATACTCCCAATGATCAAAGATAAAACCAGGAAGTCCTTTTGCTATTAAATTGGTTTGTATTCCGCCATAATAACTAGCGTTCCAAGGATAATTAGGCGCCCAAATTGAATTCACTTTAATTTCGCCTGAATTTACAGGGCTAACGTTGAAAGTTACATTGAAAGGACCAGCTAACGAATAACAATCAATCATACCCGCAGTTAATGCTGTACATCTTGTATTAATAAAATTCCTCAGCGTAGTAACTTTATTTTGCCAATCTGCATAAGACCCACCCCATTTTTGGCATTGGCCGGTCATTTCCGGGGCAATTTCATTCACCATACTATCAAGCAACGGAATTAAGTAATTACAAGAGAAATACGTGTTTGCTAAATCCGCATAGCGCGTAATGTAATATTGTTCTACAAGAGGATTTTCATTAATTAATTTTTCTAATATTTCTGTATGGCCTTGTCCTCCTGGATTAGGAAGGTTTTCAACATTACAAGGGTCTGCATTTGCTGAGTTATCGGGTATTCCAGTATAATTCACGTAATGGCCAAAAGTAGCATCCATATCCCAAAGTGTATAACGCCATTTTTTCTTGTCACCTAAAGTATCTGTACCGTGCCACCATGCAGTGTTCCAATTTAACCAATCTTGATTTACAACAAAAGAATTGAACATAAAATAATCACACAATGATTCCCAATTTAAAAGACTGTCCACGTATGCAAAATTAGTTGCATTGCCCATGTTGTTGGTTGCAATATAATTTGTTAAACTGTTCCAATTATTTAGGGCGTTTGGCGCACCATATTCTTCCCATGTCCCTCCCCATGTTTTTAAGTATTCCAAATGAAATTTATCTTGATTATATTTATAATCTGTGTAATCGTGATCGTCACATTTCTCTCTTATTTCATAAACACCCCAATATTCTCCATTTAAATAAACAACGCAAGGACGCCATGTTCGCTCATCTAATTTCATGTCGGCACGGATAGACAAGGTATGAATAAATGCATCCCTAATATGAGCTCCATTTTCAAAAGAATAATTATCACTTGCAGCCGGCTTTAAAATCAATCGCTGGAAATTATCCCTTGTGTTGTCCGGGAATATTTGATGCTCAATATCACTATTGTATCCATATTGGTCGCGCATAATGAAATCGAATCCTCGTTGGTCGTATGCCCAAGAATCGTTTCCATGCTCATTAAAATCTCCTTGTCCTTCATCTATAAACAATCCGGTTTCTTCAAATAATTCAAAACCACCAACTGGCTCAATCTGATTTCCATTGGCCACAAGGGTAAACACTCCTTGACTACAAACGGAAACAACAGGGATACTATGACTTACATTTATAAAATATGAATTTGTTTCCGTAAATGACTGTAGGTTTGTACTAAAGGCAGCAGCACGCAATACCTTAGTAGTACTTATTGTTATAGGTCCTGTGTACAAGGTTGAAGTACTAGTTGGGTCACTTCCATCGAGGGTATATCTAATTGTTGCAGTGGGATCAGGGCATGTTATACTTACGGTCTGTGTTGTAGGATAATATCCAGCTTGAATACTGAAAACTGGCTTGGGAGTATAAAAATTGATTGCACCCGAATTTGCCGAATTTGGGGTTGGTGAAGTAAATAGTTTGTAATCTGCCGCACCATTGGTTGATCTTCCTACAGAATGATCTGCTTTGGTCATGTGTACAATTTTGAAAGAATCAACCACATTACCGAACGTATTGGAGAGAATAATCCAATCTCCTTCAGTTTGCGATAAGTTAAAATTTGGATGGTATTGATTACCATTTACCGTGTTTCTTTTTGAACAGAAAACCATTTTATAGCCACTACCGGAGATCGAACCGCTCGGAATTATCCATTTAGTCAGATTGGATGCTTTGTCCGATAAATACCATCCTGTTAAATCGACGATGGTAGCTGTTGGGTTATATAATTCAATCCAGTCTTCTCTTTCCCCATATGCATCAGTTGGACCCGACATATTGGAACAAGAATATTCGTTAATTAATACTTGCGAATTAATTGAAAAACAGGAAACTAGGGTGAGAGCGACTAAAAATAAAAGTTTCATCTCGTTTTTTTAAGGAATCAATATTAAAAATATATTTCTGAAAATACAATTTTTTAATGAAGTCACCGTCAAAAATTGTAAATTTGAAAATAAGAATGTTAAATTAACAATAAATTAATATGAAATTATTTTTTGGGGCTGCTTTTCTTATCTTAATTTTTAATTCTTGTTCAAAATATGAAGGTGAAGGTGGTTCAGCAACAATTAAAGGTGTTGTTGTAGAACAGAAATACAATACATTAGGAAATATAATTGCTGAATATCCAGTTGGTGATAAAGATGTTTACATCATTTATGGAAATAGCAATACATTTTATGACGACGATCTCAAAACAAGCTATGATGGAAGTTTTGAATTCAGATACTTGAAAAAAGGATTATACAAAATTTTCGTTTATGAAGATTGTTTGACCTGTCCGAGTGGAAAAAAAGAAATTATTGTACCCATTGAAATTACAGAGAATAACGAGATTGTAACTTTGGATACAATCAACATAAAAAAAATCTAAGTGAGTCGATATATTATTTTTACCCTCCTTTTTTTTCAGAATTTGATTGCTTTTTCCCAAAGTTTAGAGGGGCAATTGTGGATGGAAACCGGATTTAAAGGTCGATTTGTCAAAGGATTAGATTATACTATTGATTGGACAAATCGGATTGGCAATCAAGGATTTGAAACAATGTTTCCTCAAGCTTCTATAAAATACAAGGTAAATGATTGGTTTCGCCCTTCAATTGACTACAGATATGTTATAAAAAGAGAGTTAAATTCGAATTATAATGGTTCAAATCGATTAAATTTTAATTTGCAATTTACTAAATCAATCAATCGACTCAATTTGGGTTTTCGTTTGCGTTATCAATATTCTTTTGACCGAGTTGCGAGTGTAAACTACCAACCTGAATTCGATCAAGCATTTCGCTTAAAACCAAGTATTTCATACGATATTAATAACAGTATTTTTTCACCTTCGGCTACCGTGGAGTTTTTTTACAATCCGGCTAATGGGCCACTTGGTAAACGATTTTCAAAAATCAGATCGTTTATTGGTGTTAGTTTAGAATTAAAAGGTCCTCATGATTTTGCTCTAGGATATATTTATGATCAATCTTTAAACTTGCCAAATCCAACGTATCGCCATATTTTAAATATGTCCTATTGCTATAAGATACAACCAAAGAAGAAAGGCAAACGTAAAACAATGGGGGTGAGGTGGTTATAATGAACGATCAACAAGTACAAGCCTTATTGGAGCCATTTGATGGGATTACATTACAAGAGTTGGATGAGATTAAGTTAATGAATCGTGTAGACACAAAATTTGTTTTTTCTATAGACTCATTAAATTCACTATTACCACTTTTGATTAAAGATTTTAATTGTTTACAAGTAAATAATTGCACGATTCAAACCTATAAAAGCTTGTATTTCGATGATGAAAACTTTTCGCTTTTTAAGGCACATCACAATGGACGAGTGAATCGATTTAAAGTGCGTATCCGAAATTATGTTGAGTCTCAGCTCTATTTTTTGGAAATAAAACATAAAGTGAAAAATCGAACAGATAAGCTTAGAATTGAACTAACTGATTTTGCTCAAAAATTCGATCCTTTTCAAATTGAGTTTATTCATAATGTCCTTCAAAAAAAAATGGATTTACTTCCTGTATTGTGGAATGAATTTCAACGCATCACCCTCTCGGGAAAAAATAGGAATGAACGCCTTACACTTGACTTACATTTGAATTTCAATCAAGATGAATCCAATTTCGCAATGGAAAATGTGGTTGTTGCTGAATTAAAACAAGCCGACTTAGATAGAAATTCACTTTTTTATCAAATTATGAAAAAACAAGGTGTTCGTCCACTTCGTGTCAGTAAATACTGTGTAGGTTTGTACTCTATACATGGTCAACAAAAAATTAAAGGAAATCGTTTTAAGAAAAAAATAAAAATTTTAAACTCAATAAATAGTTAACTCATGAATATTTCAGAAATTTTTGCAAACATCAACTGGGTATCATCAGATTTTTACAACCTTATCATTAAGTTTGGCTTCAACTTGCTGTTTTTAACGATTATAATTCGTTTTCTCTATTATTGCAAAACAAAACGCAAAGATTATCTATTTACCTATTATTTGATCGGAACCATCACGTTTTTTCTATGTTTTGGGTTGAAAAAATTTGGAATTGATACGGGCATGGGGCTCGGACTTTTTGCGATTTTTGGCATTATTCGCTATCGAACGGATGCTATCGAAATTAAAGAAATGACTTACCTTTTTCTAATAATTGGTGTGAGTGTTGTGAATGCGTTAATTAATAGTAGTATGTCGGTTGGTGAAGTATTACTTATTAATATTTCTGTTGTCGTAATTACTTATGTGCTTGAATTCATGTGGTTAATGAAACATGAAACGCGAAAAACAATTACCTACGAACGAATAGATTTAATATTACCTGAAAAGTACGAAGAAATGAAAACAGATTTGCAGAATAGAACTGGACTGAGTATAAATCGATTTGATATCGGTAAAATTGATTTTTTAAACGATACTGCCTTGGTAAGAATCTATTATTTTGCTGATGAACAATCGTTTTCTGATTATTCCGAAAGTTAATCTTTCTTTTTACCAGGCATTAGGTTAGACCATAATTAGTACATTTGTCTCAATTTGAACGTATGTCAGTTGTAACAATTGTAACCGGTTTACCAAGATCCGGAACTTCCTTAATGATGCAAATTTTGGAAAAATCATCCTTGGAAATTCTAACAGATGGTATCCGCCAAAAGGATAACAATAATCCTGAAGGATACTTCGAACTAGATGCCGTTAAAGGAATTGTAAAAGATAATTCGTTTTTGAAATCAGCCAAGGGAAAAGTTGTAAAAATCGTTGCTCCTCTTCCAATTTTTATAGATAAATCACTGTCGTATCGTGTTATTTTTATGCGAAGAGAAATTGAGGAAATATTGCGTTCACAAGAAATAATGCTGAACAAAGATCAACAAGCTGAACGAGAAAAATTTGCTGCAATTTATGAAACTTACATTCAAAAAACACATCAATTTTTTGTTTCAAATAATATTCCTTATTTAGATATTTTATACAAAGAATTGATACAGAATCCAAAAAACGAATTGGAAAAAGTCATTACTTTTTTGCAAATTGATGCTAAATGGCAGGATCTCGCCTCAGCTGTTAATCCTTCACTTTATAGAAATAGAATTTAACATGGAAAAAGAATATCAAATTACTTCACAAGGATCACTAGGCTTGTTGGCGCTTGGTCATGTTGGCATACGTAAATGGCGTGAGGTTGTTGAAAAAGAAAAATTAGAAATACGCAATTCTTCCAAGGAAAATGTCAAAAAAAATAAAAAATAAAATACTTGTAATTGGCTGGGATGCTGCTGATTGGAAGATTATAATGCCTTTGATTGAACAAGGAAAAATGCCTGCCATTGAATCCTTGATGAAAAGAGGGGTTCATGGCCGATTACAAACCCTCGACCCCCCCTTGTCTCCCATGCTTTGGACAAGTATAGCAACCGGAGTTCGAGCAGATAAACACGGAATTGGAGGTTTTGTTGAGCCAACGCCAAATGGAGAAGGACTGAGGCCGGTTACTACAACATCCCGAAAAGTGAAAGCAAT
Organism: Lishizhenia tianjinensis; assembly: GCA_945860455.1. GTDB lineage: Bacteria > Bacteroidota > Bacteroidia > Flavobacteriales_D > Crocinitomicaceae > UBA952. Next base: position 9,654 of record CAMAQX010000004.1, on the reverse strand, counting down.
TTGGAATATTCTCAATCAAGAAGGTTGGAAAAGCAATGTTGTAGCATGGTGGCCAAGTAACCCAGCAGAGCCCATTAATGGAGTTATGGTTTCAAACTTGTATCAAGTTGCCACAAAAGCCCTTGGTGAAGATTGGGAAATGCCAAATGGTACTGTTCACCCGGAATCTTTGAGTGAAACAATGAAGGAGTTCAGGGTTCATCCTCACGAAATTTCGTTGGCAATGGCCCATCCTTTTATGCCAAATATTGTAGATAATCTTGAATTACGAAAAGCGAATAAAACGCTTTCTGTTCTAAAAACATTATCCAACGCCGCAACTATCCATTCTGCATCTACCTATTTAATGGCTGAAACTGAATGGGATTTTATGGCTGTTTATCACGATGCAATTGATCATTTTTGTCATATCGCAATGCGCTATTTCCCACCAAGAAGGCCCGAAATCCCCCTTGAAGATTTTGAAAACTATAAAGATGTTGTGGAGGCAGGATATCGTTTTCATGATATGATGTTAGATCGTACTTTATCCATGATTGATGAAAATACAACTGTAATTCTTCTTTCTGATCATGGATTTCATTCCGATCATCAACGCCCGCTTTATATACCACAGGAACCTTCGGGCCCAGCAGTTGAGCACAGTCCTTATGGGATTTTTGTGATGGCTGGCCCTGGAATAAAGCAAGGAGAACAAATTTCTGGAGCAAGTATTATTGATATTACTCCAACAATCCTTTATCATGCTGGATTGTCCGTAGGAAAAGATATGGAAGGAAAGGTACTATATCAATGTTTTTCTACTCCTTCGCCTGCTCACATGATTGAATCATGGGAAAATGTTGAAGGAAATTCTGGTCAACACGATACCTTGATGCGCGAAGATCCTTGGGCTGCACAAGAAGCACTTCAACAATTGGTGGAATTGGGTTACATTGAAGCAATGGAAGACGATAAATTGTTGCAAGTTGAAAAAAGCAAGCGCGAAAACGAATATTATATCGCTCGAAATATGATTAACGGCGGGAGATTGAAACCTGCGATAGAAATTTTGGAACGTATTTTTGAAGAATCGAATGTTTTGCGCTATGGTCAACGACTTGCATTTGCCTATTTGAGTAAAAAAATGTATCTGAAATGCCAAGAAGTTATAGAAAAACTTAAAGTAGTTGATTTAGAGGAACGCACTAAAAGAAAACAAGAAACTGAACAATCTCTTGATCCATTTGGGAATAATGAGTTTGAAGAACCAATGTATTTGGAATACCTGGAAGGACTGTTGAATCTTGCCATGAATCGTCCGAGAAAAGCACTTCCATTATTGGAAAATGTTCAGAAAAAAAATCCGAACAACCTGCAATTAGCCACAAGTATTGCTCAAATCCATACGCTTAGAAAAAACTTTAAAGCGGCAGAAAATCAATATATTACAGCGCTTGCCATCGATGACAGAAGTACCGCTGCTCATTATGGATTAGGATTGTCTTTTTTGCGCCAAAGTAAATTTAATGAGGCAGTAGATGAATTTCTATTGGCTTTAGAACAAGATTTCTTTCAGCCAAATATTCACTATCATTTAGGGGAAGCTTTGGTGAAATTGGATTTATTTGAAGATGCTGTTAGTGCCTTTCAAGTTTGTACTCGACTTACCCCCGGAATGACTAAAGCGCATAAATGGTTGGTGGAAATTTATCAAAACAAACTAAACAAACCCGAACTAGCCGAACAAAATTTGGCGTTTTTGAAATCAAATATAAAAGGAGACATTATTGTTTGTACTGGAGTTGATAATTGTGAATATGAGCAATTACTGCAGTTGCTAAATATCGGAGGACTAAAAATTGATTATGATAAGGATGAATTCAATGAAGCATCAAAAATTTTATTTACAAATGATTGGTTAATAAACAATATCGGTAAAGTAGTTTACATTCCAAGTCGAAATTTAAGCGATTTACCAGTAAATTATGACTACAAAGTAATTTATTTGGATCAAACCTTGGATGAAATTCTTCCAGTTAGAACTTCGAAATTGAAAAAATCGATACCTGAAAAATCAATTGCAGTAAAGATGTTAAAAACCATTGAAAAGGAGAAATACATCATTGATTTATGGATAGAATCTCAACCAAATCAACAAGTTCTTATTCTGAATTGGAATGAGCTTTTAGATTCTGATGTGGAACAAATATCAATTCTAAGTGAATTCTTAAATTGTGATTTTGACTTGGAAAAAATGAAGAAATATTTACATAATTTGTAGTTAAACTTTTTTTTTTGTATTTTTACTAAAAATATTTATAAGCTTATGAAAAAAACTACCTCAATCAACAAGTCTAAATTAGCTGGTTACACAGCTGTTGCTGGCGCAATTGTAGCCGGAGGCGCTGCTAATGCTCAAATTACCTATATGGATGTAAATCCAGACGTGGTTGTAGACTCAAATACTACGTTAATAAATCCTTATGCTATTGATTTTAATAATGATGCTACTCCGGATATCGCATTTGGTGTTGCTCACATTGAAGGAGCTACTTCAAGCTTCACATATAAGGGTGCATTAGCTTATGCTGCAATACCTGCTGCAAACGCAATCATTGCTGCTGATACTGCAACTATGGCTGCAGCGTTGAATTGTGGTGTTGCTGTTTCTGCTGCTGCAACATTTGGAACTGATACTTACGGAAACTTTGGATATGCCGCATTAATTAACGGAACAGTACCTTTTACTTCCACAACAACTCCTTTCTTAGGTGCTACGGACAAATACTTAGGTGTTAAATTTACTGCTACTTCTGGAACTCATTATGCTTGGGTTAAACTTTCTGTTGCCGCCAATGCTGAAACAATTACAGTGAAAGAATATGCATTCAATGCAACTCCAGGTGCAACTATTAATACTTGTCAAACTGCTGGAATTGAAGATGTTTCCGTTGAAAATAAAGTTACAATCAAAACTACATTAAATGATGCAACTATCAATGTTACGCCAGATTTAATTGGTGGTTCAATTTCCATGGTTAGCATGGCGGGTCAAGTGGTTAAAACAATCGCTATTTCTGATGTTAATACTACAATTTCTTTCGAAGGAGTTGATTCTGGTATTTATTCAGTTACTGCAAATTTTGAATCAGGTTCAGTGAACAAAAGAGTTTACGTTAAGTAATATTTTTTTTATTATATTTGAAGGCGGAAGTAATTCCGCCTTTTTTGTTTTAATACATTATTTATGAATAAATTATCTACATCCCCGAAAATTAAGTCTTACTCAGCTGTCGCAAGTTCCTTATTGATGAGTGGTTTGGCGACAGCTCAAAATATTCAATACACCGATGTTAATCCAGATGTGGTTTTGGATAAAACAAGTGGGCCGTTTGAAATTGATATGAATGTGGATACAGGAATTGATATTACTTTCCAAGTCGCCTCGTTCAATGGCAATGGGTCATCTACTTATATGGGGATTCCGTTTACCTATGTATATAATGGGTCGCAAGCTAACGCTGTACCTGGCCCACTTGGTGGTGTTCAAGGACAAGTTATTGGTTCGAGCAGTACCTTTGGGGTTACAGCGCTCAATGGGGGAGATGCCATTACTTCTGCAAATAATTTTAGTTCTCAATCTGCCGCACTTGGTGTAAAAGGTGTGGTTTCAGTTCCAGCATTTAATATTACTTACAACATCAATCAAGGTGAATTTTTGGGCGTTAGTCAGAAATTTTTAGGAATGAAATTTTCGGCAGGAACTAATATTAATTATGGTTGGGTGCGCCTAAGCTTGGATACCCTAGATCCAACAGGTCTAAAATTGACAATACACGATTACGCCTATAATATTAATCCAGATGAACAAATACTTGCTGGTGAAGGATCTGTTTCTGGATTAAATCAAGTTTCTGTTGATGACAAAGTATCTATTAAACCGATGTTAGATCAGATTAATATCAATGTTACTCCTGATTTAATTGGAGGGGAGGTGAAATTAGTTTCCCTAGAAGGAAGAGTAGTTTATAGTGTTAAAATTAACGATGTAAACACTCAAATAGTGTTGAATGATATTACAACGGGTATTTACCAAGTTCAAACAATTTTTGATCAAGGTCAAGTTACCAAGAAAATATACGTTCGTTAATCTTTAGAATTCTTTTTAAAATCTAGGCTAACTTCATGTTGGCCTTTTTTTGCTTTAACTATGAAAATACATGTGCTAAATACGGGCTTTTTCAAATTAGATGGAGGAGCTATGTTTGGGGTAGTTCCAAAAACAATTTGGGAAAAAACCAATCCAGCTGACGAATTCAATATGTGTACATGGGCAATGCGGTCTTTGTTAATTGAGGATGGTAACCAGTTAATCTTGGTGGATACAGGTATCGGAAATAAACAATCTGATAAGTTTTTCTCCCATTATTTTCTGCATGGAGAAGACTCCTTGAGTGGAAATCTACAAAAACTAGGCTTTTCAAAAAAGGATATTTCAGATGTTTTTTTAACGCATTTGCATTTTGATCATTGTGGAGGTGCCATTGAATGGAATGATTCGAAATCAGCATATCGACCTGCATTTGAACAGGCAAATTACTGGAGTACTGAAAACCATTGGGAATGGGCAACAAAGCCTAATCCGAGAGAAAAAGCTTCATTTTTAACTGAAAATATTCTTCCTATTCAGGAAAGTGGACAACTGAAATTTTTGGAACGAACAGCTGATTTTACCGATAACTGTTTCAAGGATATTGATGTTTTATTTGTTGATGGTCATACGGAAAGTATGATGATTCCTCACATAAAATATAAAGGCAAAACAATAGTATTTATGGCAGATTTACTTCCCAGTGTAGGACATATTCCCTTGCCATATGTTATGGGGTACGATACCCGACCGCTAATAACAATTTCTGAGAAAGAGGCTTTTTTAAATCGTGCGGCTGACGAAGAATTCATACTGTTTTTAGAACATGACAGCGTGAATGAATGTTGTACGGTTCAACACACGGAAAAAGGAGTGCGAGTTAAAGAAACTTTTAGATTTAACGAAATCTAATTAATGTTTAATAACTAGCCTACTATGTTTGGATATTAGTTTTCCCTCCGAATCTTTTCCTGTAACATAATAGATAAAATTGCCTTCATTAACAGGATCTCCCGTTGGCAGCGTTCCATTCCAGCTAAATGAAGAATCACTGGATTGATAAACAACTATTCCAGCAGAGTTAAGAACTACAATACTGAAATCACTGATTGTCGAAGCATCTAGAGTTAATACATCATTATTTCCATCCCCGTTTGGCGTGAAAATATTTGGCAATACTAAAGTTAAACTACTCCCTTCGGTTGGTTTCAAGTCTTGTATTATTGCATTTGATTTTCCAGAAGTAATAGGAGCTACAAGCGTATTTGATGCATTATTTTCTGTTTTCTCTGCAGCCAATTCTTCGTTAACGGGAATGTTAGATGAATTGCCTTTCTCATTACTTGGAGGAATTAGCTTTTGAACCTCAGATTGAATTATTTCAGCTCCTGTTAGTGTTTCTGAAATTAAAGAACTAGTTAAAGTTGATGGATTCGTAACTATTGAAATTATTTTTTTCTTTCCATCATCCTTAATAACTGGAACTGAGGATTGATCATTTGAAGAATTTGAATTTGTTTTTTCTGGTTGGTATTTGATAGTTGTTTTCTCTTGAATTCTAATAGTGTTCTTTTCTGTGGTTGCATTCTGAACAGCAATTAAATAACCAAGACCAACAACAGAAGCTGCAACTGCAACCCCAATAATCGCTTTAGCTACCAATGTCATTCCGCCGTCAATCGCTGCTGGGGTTACTGCAGGAATTTTTGAGGCAATAGAAGACCACAATTCCGGATTTACCGAAACTTGATGGTCAGCTAGTTTTTGCTTAAACAATTCTTCTATAGTGTCTTTTCTGTCCATTCGATTTTTTCTAATCGTTCTCTTAAAAAAGCGCGCGCACGTAAATATTGAGATTTTGAAGTGTTTTCATTGATGCCTAGTTTTTCACCAATCTCTTTATGTGAATAACCTTCAATGGCATATAGATTAAAAATAACCCTGTAACCATTTGGCATGGATTGAATTAATTTCATCAATTCTTCCACTTCTAGCCATTGCATCCCATTATCTGTATAGTCTAATTTATAACTTACATCATCCAATGAAACGTCAAATTTGGTTTTTGCATTTTTTCTAATCGCATCGAGGCAAGTATTAACAATAATTCGCCTAATCCACCCTTCCAAAACCCCTTCATTTTTAAAATCAACGAGTTTTGAAAAAATCTTTACAAAACCATCTTGCAATGCATCTTGTGCTTCGTCATGATTATTCATATACCGAAGACAAACTGCAAACATTTTCGCCGCAAACTTTTCAAACAACGCTTTTTGAGCACGTGGATTTCCCTTCAAACAGGCTTGTACCAGATCGATGTCTTCCATCATGTCATTTTGTAGACTCTTCTTTGTTTTGTAAAGTTGCATCTAATCTAAAATTAATGCATTTTTTTGATTACAATTTCGAATAATTAAAAAATATAGGCTTATCCACAATGCCTTGGTGCTAAAAATCCAAATTTTTACGTGAAAGTAAGTTTAATTCTGTAACTTTGTTAACCTAAGAGTATTCAGTAGAATGGACAAAATTTCATACGTTGGAAACGCGGATGTAACCGCAATAGACTATCTGTACAAGCAATACAGTCAAAATCACGAAAGCGTTGATATAGGTTGGCAAAAATTCTTCGAAGGATTCGATTTTGCTCGAACAAATTTCGATTCAGAGGGTGCAGTTCCAGAAAATTATCAAAAAGAATTTCGTGTTATCAATTTGGTAAACGGCTACCGCTCTAGGGGACACCTTTTTACAAAAACAAATCCTGTTAGAGAAAGAAGGAAATATACGCCAGATTTATCCATCGAGAATTTTGAATTGTCTGATTCTGATTTAATTACGGTTTTTCAGGCCGGAGAAATTATTGGAATTGGACCATCCACTTTGCAGGATATAATCCATCACCTTGATCAAACATATTGTCAGTCAATTGGGATTGAATATGCCTATATGCGCGATCCGGAAAGGGTTGAGTGGATAAAACATAAAATTGAACTTAAGAATAGACCGAACATTGATACCAATCGAAAGATTGAAATTTATAAAAAATTGAATCAAGCCTCTTCTTTTGAGTCTTTTTTAGGTAAAAAATTTGTTGGCCAAAAGCGATTTTCCATTGAAGGTGGAGAAGCGCTTATTCCAGCACTTGATACTTTAGTAAAAAAAGGATCTGATTTAGGGGTTGAGTATTTTGTTATGGGAATGGCTCACCGGGGTCGATTAAATACATTGACTAACATTTTTGAAAAAAGACCAAAAGATATTTTTTCTGAATTTGAAGGAAAAGAATTTGATTCAGATGGCCCGTTTGATGGCGATGTAAAATACCATCAAGGTTTTACTTCTTATGTGACTTTAGAAAATGGAAAACGCATTGGATTGACATTGGCTCCTAATCCTTCGCATCTTGAAGCAGTAAATACTGTAGTTGAAGGAATAGCACGGGCTAAGGTAGACCATGAATTAAAACAAGAATCCAAAATTTGTCCGGTTCTTATTCATGGTGATGCAGCTGTAGCTGGACAAGGAATTGTTTATGAAACCATTCAAATGGCTCAGTTAGACGGTTACCGAGCAGGGGGAACAATTCACATCGTAGTTAATAATCAAGTCGGTTTCACTACTAATTATTTGGATGCTCGTTCATCAACATATTGTACGGATGTAGCAAAAACTACTTTGTGTCCTGTGTTTCATGTGAATGGTGATGATGTAGAAGCGGTTGTTCAAGCCATGGAAATGGCCATTGCCTATCGACAAGAATTCAATAGAGATATCTTTATCGATTTATTATGCTACCGCAAATATGGACACAATGAAGGGGATGAGCCTAAATTCACACAGCCTAATTTGTATAAGATCATCGCTACACATCCGAATCCAAGAGAGATTTATTTTAAACAATTGGAAACAGAAGGAGTTATTTCTAAAGAATTAGCTGCAAAAATAGAGGGGGAATATAATAGTTATTTAGAAAGTGAGTATGATTTTTCTCGAACACAAGATAAAGCCTTGGTATATGACTTTTTAAGTCATTCGTGGGAAGGGTATAGACACAGTAAACCAGAGGATTTTATTGATTCCCCAAAAACTGGAGTTGATAAAAAAACATTATTAGAACTAGGTGTTAAATTAGCGACGCTTCCTGAAGGTAAAAAGTATTTTAGAAAAATCGCTAAGATTTTTGAAGATCGAGTAAATGCTATAAAACAAGATAAATTAGACTGGGGTTCAGCTGAAATGTTGGCTTATGCATCATTACTGAACGAAGGTCATGCTGTTCGGATTTCAGGTCAGGACGTAGAACGAGGTACCTTTTCTCATCGACATGCCGTTGTGAAAACGGAGGATACGGAGGAGGAAATAATTACGTTGAATTTACTCTCTGATAAACAGGCGAAATTCGAAATTTACAATTCTATATTGTCAGAATATGGGGTTCTTGGTTTTGAATATGGCTATTCATTAGCAACACCAAATGGATTAACAATTTGGGAGGCTCAATTCGGAGATTTCTTCAATGGTGCTCAAATCATGATTGATCAATTCATTTCTGCAGGTGAAGACAAATGGTCTACACAAACTGGACTCGTTATGCTTCTTCCTCATGGCTATGAAGGCCAAGGAGCAGAGCATTCAAGTGGCCGAATGGAACGATTTCTTCAGCAATGTGCAGATTATAACATGCAAATTGTAAACACCTCGACTCCTGCGAATCATTTTCACTTGTTGAGAAGACAGTTGAAACGAGAATTTAGAAAACCGTTGGTTGTATTTTCTCCCAAGTTGCTCTTGAGATACCCTGCAGCAGTTTCAACTTTGGATGAAATGGCTTCTGGCTCCTTCCAAGAATTAATTGATGATTCAACTGCTGAGACACTGAAAATAGAAACGCTTGTATTCTGTTCGGGTAAGTTTTATTATGAAATGAAAGAAAAGGCAAACTTTTTAGAAGTTGATACTTATGCCTTTGTGCGAATCGAACAATTATACCCTCTCCCAGTCACCCAAATTGAAGCAATACTGAAAAAGTATGTGAATGCAAAAAATATAATTTGGGCACAAGAAGAACCAGCTAACATGGGGGCTTGGTCCCATATTGCGATGAGTTTAAGACACATTCCATTTATTGATATCTGCCGCCCCGCTTCTGCTGCTTGTGCGGAAGGTTCGAAAAAATTACATGAAAAACGATTAGGAAAATTATATGATCAGTTATTCAGTTACGTCAATGTCCCAGTTAAATAATTAGAGAAAAAATAAATTCAATGTCAGTACTTGAAATGAAAGTTCCCAGCCCGGGAGAATCAATCTCAGAAGTTGAAATTGCAACTTGGTTAGTTTCAGATGGAGATTATGTTGAAAAAGACCAGGTTATTGCTGAAGTCGATTCAGATAAAGCAACGCTTGAATTACCAGCTGAATCAAGTGGTATAATAACTTTAAAAGCCGCGGAGGGTGATGTTGTAAAAGTAGGTCAAGTTGTTTGTTTGATTGATACATCCGCTGAAAGACCCGCTGGA
>CAMAQX010000003.1 GCA_945860455.1 Lishizhenia tianjinensis | reverse complement strand
ATCAAACGTGGAATCGGATTCACACCCAAAAGCAGAAGTAGCCGTTAATGTAATTGGATACACACCGGCATCATTAATCGTATAATTCAAGTCTTCAGTAATCGCAATTGTTGATCCGGCCATTGTCCAATCAAAAGTCAAAGTTTCATTCGTTGATACAGTGGTTTGATTATCAATAACGAAACTCAAATCTTCGCATTGAGTTGTATCCCCAGAATATTGAATAGTTGGTAAATCATGAACGAAAAATGGTTGTGTAATCGTGTCGTCACAAGAAACAGTTGGATAAACATCCTGCACAATTAACGTCATCGCATTGTTTCCAGGAGTATTAAATAAACTGGTATAATCAGCAGATGTTGAAACCTCATTCAAATTATAAACCCAAGAATAAAGATTTTGCGGAGCATTAAGTGTGGAAGTATTGGTGAAATCAACTGGGACATTAGCGCATTGCTCAACAAATGTAAAATCAGCAATTGGATTATCATATATAATAATTTGTTGCTGAACCGTATCCGAGCAATTGTTTTGAGATTCTGAAACCAGCGTAACCGTAACCGTATCTACACCTAAAAAATTATAGGTTATCGGACTACCCGTTAAAGTGTTTCCTTCAATTGTCCAGGTACTTGTTAAAGGTGAATTATTAGAAATAGTTGCTGTGGATGCAATTTGAGCCTGATTGCCAAGGCAAATATCAGTCAATTGAATGCTAGAAACAGGATTTTCATAAACCGTAATGTTTTGAGTTACAGAGTCTCTGCAACCGGCATCAGACTGCACGAATAATTCCACCTGAAAACTTCCCGGTGTTGTAAAAACATGACTAAAGTCCGTGGTCGATGAAGTATAACCGTCTGAAGATGTCCATGAAACACTATCCTCAATGGCGTTTTGGTAAACTGATGTATTCACTAAATTAATTGTATCACCAGCACACGCCGATTCTGGAATATAGGAAGTAGTAACATCAGAAGGTGTCATTGTTGCTTGGAGATTCGCGACACATCCATTAACAGAAGTTATTTGACAGGTTATAACCTCACCTTGTTGCGGATTAACAACTACCGTTGTGTTATTCGTTCCACCATTACTCCATAAATAACTTTGAAATCCCGGGGGCGCTGTTAATATGGCAACATTCAAACCATTTTGTACTTCACAATACCTTGAATCAATTAAAAATGGTGCACACCCTGCATCCACGTATGCATAACCGAAATGAGCGCCTTGACCACAATCGCCAGTAGCAAAATCCAAAGTAACTGTTTGTCCAACATATGCAGACACATCAACTCCGATCGTAATCCAAGGTTTATATTGAACGCCTCCACAGTTTTGAAATCCGGAACCCGGACCTGCAGCGACATAGTAATTGGTACAAGGTATTACTTGTCCATTTTGATTTAATAATTTTGCTTCAAAACGAGGTTGGTCTGCGGGACCATGAGTAGGGTCCTCTAATACAACAGCATATTTATATATGATCAATGTATTGGCCGGTGTAATAGTAAAATTGTAACGTAATCTTTCAGCACCAAACCCACTCAAATCATTTCCTAGTCGAGCGGAAAATATGCTTCCAGGAGCAACAACTGGTATTTGACCACAAGAATTTGGGTCAAACCCTGCACCTGTCATTATCGTGTGTTGACCAGCAACTATTCCGTTTGTTGGTGTATTAATTGCACAACAGCTACCTGTTTGTCCTATCCAATTTTGAAATGTGCCACTTTCAAAGTCCGCATTATCGCAGCCATTTTGGGCATAAAAATTTCCAATACAATAAAACACCAATAAAACACAGAAAAAAGGTAGCTTTTTAGTCATAATATCAGTTTAGTCAACCAAAGATATGTTAAAAAACGAAAAATAAAAATTATCTATTAAATTAACTTCAAGTATTTACAATATTACATCATTTCTATTACTCCGGCTGCACCTTGCCCTGTTCCGATGCACATGCTAACAATACCGTATTTTTGGTTTCTTTTCTTTAATTCATTGATTAGTTGAACAGTAAGTTTAGCGCCCGTACAACCCAATGGGTGTCCCAACGCAATTGCTCCGCCATTGACATTCACAATTTCAGAATTTAATTTTGTTTCTCTAATAACTGCCAAAGATTGAGAGGCAAATGCTTCATTGATTTCTATTAAATTTATATCATTCAAGGATAAGCCTGCTTGTTTCAATGCTTTTGGAATTGCTTCAACTGGACCAATTCCCATAATACGGGGTTCAACTCCCACGACAGCATAAGATTTCAATCGAGCAATTGGCTCAATATTGAGTTGTTTCATTAATTTCTCAGACATCACCAACACAAAAGCTGCTCCATCAGAGGTTTGAGAAGAATTGCCGGCAGTTACAGAACCGTCAACAGCAAATACCGGTTTTAAATGAATTAATCCTTCCAGCGAACTTGGTCTAGGGCCTTCATCAGTATCAATAATGTGTGTTTTACTTTGTCTTTTTTCATTTTCATCCAAAAAAATATGTTCCACTTCAATGGGTACAATATCATTGACAAATCGGCCTTCTTCAATTGCTTTTAATGCTTTCTCGTGTGAATGAAGGGAGAAAACATCTTGATCTTCTCGTGAAACGTTGTATTGCTTTGCAACTGCTTCCGCCGTTAATCCCATTCCCCAATAATAGGATGGATTTTCTTTACCCACTTTTGGATTTGGTACGATTCTCCAACCACCCATTGCCATAACCGACATAGATTCAACTCCGCCCGCAATAATACAATCTGCCATTCCGGCCTCAATTTTTGCTTGTGCAAGAGCAATTGTTTCCAATCCAGAAGAACAATAACGATTCACCGTCATTCCTGGTACTTTATCTGTTTTTAGACCAATAAGAGAAACCATTCTTCCCAAATTTAGGCCTTGCTCAGCCTCAGGAGTTGCATTTCCAACAATGACATCATCAATTTGATGGGCCTCCAATGCAGGAACTGATTGAATTAAATGTTCGATAACACGTGCGGCTAAATCATCCGGTCTAAAAAAGCGAAACCCGCCTTTTCCCGCTTTTCCAACTGCTGACCGATAGCCAGCAATAATATATGCCTTATTCATACTCATTTTTTTAATTTTGCTTTGAGGAATTCAAACATTATTGGAAGCACGGAAAGGCCTATAATCCCCAAACAAACTAAATCTATGTGTTTACGAATCCATTCAACCTCGCCCAATAAATAACCGGCTGAACACAGTCCAAATACCCATAAAAACCCACCTATTAAATCATACATGAAAAAGATTCTATACTTCATTTTTCCTACTCCCGCAGCAAATGGAGCAAAGGTTCGAACAAAAGGGACAAAACGAGCCATAATGATCGCTTTTACGCCATTTTTCTTAAAAAATAATTCTGTTTGATCCAGGTACTCTTGTTTTACTAATTTTCTATTCTTAATCTTCCATGACAGAACACCCAATCCAATTTTTCGGCCCACCCAATAATTACAATTATCGCCTAAAACGGCTGCAAAATAGAGAAGCATGAGCAAAGTTGAAAAATCCAAATGTCCGGTTTTAGCAAACAATCCGGCAGTAAAAAGCAAGGAATCTCCTGGTAAAAAAGGCATAACAACAAAACCCGTTTCAATGAAAATAACTAAAAATAAAATCAAATAAATAGTTGTTCCATACTGTTGAAACAACCAATCAAAATCTAATTCAATAATGTGTTTAAATAATTCAACCATAACTAATTTCTTAAAATTTTACCGTTTTTAACAAGACTTTGCAAACGTTCGAGCGTTTTGCGTTGCCTGCACAATTCCACAAATGCTTTGCGCTCCAAATCTAATAAGTATTGCTCAGAAACCTTTGTGTTCTCAGATAAATCACCCCCACACAAAACATAACCCAATTTTTCCGATATAAAGGCATCGTGCTCAGAAATATAATTTCCACTTAACATGGTGTTTGCTCCAACGTATACAATCCCCAAGCCTTCCTGACCAACCACCGTAATGTTTCTCGATCGTTTTTTAGGCACATAACCCGCTAAAACGAATTCCAGACACGCTTCTTTTGCGCGAGTCAACTGTAACTCTCTATTCATTATAACCTCATCAATCCCTTGGCGTAAATACCCTAAATCAAACGCTTCATGAGCTGAGGTTGAAACCTTTGCTTGGCCAATAGTTAGAAAACGCTCCCTCAATCGATTGATTTTTATATCTCCCTCCTTAAGTTCATCTGACAACCGCTTGGCAAATTCCTTTGAGCCGCCCCCACCAGGAATTAATCCCACACCAAACTCCACCAAACCCATATACAATTCAGCATGCGCCACAACTTTATCAGCATGCATAGACAATTCACATCCGCCCCCCAAAGCCATATTGTGAGGCGCTACTACTACTGGAATATTAGAATATCGAACGCGCATCATGGTGTCTTGAAAGGCTTTAACGGCAAAATTCAATTCGTCATATTCTTGCTCAATGGCCATCATAAAAATCATTCCCACGTTGGCTCCTGCAGAAAAATGCTGGCCATTATTAGAAATAACTAGGCCTCGATATTCTTTTTCGGCCAAATCAATGGCTTTGTTAATCCCTTGAATAACTCCCCCACCAATTGTGTTCATTTTAGTATGAAACTCCAAATTTAAAATACCATCACTTAAATCGATAATCGTTGTATCTGCATTGCTCCACACCTTCTTTTCACCACGTAAATTTTCTAAGGAAACAATATTCTCTGTTCCCGGAATTACGACATATTCCTTTTCGGAGATTGAGTAAAAACAGTGTTGATCATTAATCGTTTTATAAAATTGAGTTTTACCTAACGACTTCATTTCCATTACCCACTCTGCCGGAAATTTTTCATTGGCCTGAATTAATTCAATTCCGCGGTCAAAGCCGATAACGTCCCACGTTTCAAAAGGGCCTAATTCCCAGCCAAATCCAGCCTTAAGGGCGTGGTCTATTCGATAAATATCATCTGTAATTTCGGGAATGCGGTGAGTAACATAAGCAAATAAACCAGCGAATAATTTACGGTAAAATTCACCTGCTTTATCTTTTCCTGAAAATAATAGTTGCGTTCGTTGCTGCAAATTGTCAATGGATCGAGCCAGTTCAAGCGTTGGGAATTTCACTTTTTGAGCCGAGTTGTATTCCAGGGTTTTTAAATCCAACACATGAATTTCACTTTGACCTTCTGATGTTTTTACTTTTTTATAAAACCCTTGGTCAGTCTTTGATCCCAACCAGTTATTTGACATCATTTTGGAAATATAACCAGGTAATTGAAATAATTCATTTTCCTCATCTTGTAGGCAATTGGCTTTTATTCCATTTGCGACGTGTACCAGCGTGTCCAAACCAACCACATCACACGTTCTAAACGTAGCTGATTTGGGCCTACCTAAAATTGTTCCGGATAATTTATCCACTTCTTCCACCGTCAATCCCATTTCTTCCACCGTGTGAAACAAAGCCATGATGGAATAAACTCCAACACGATTGGCAATAAAAGCTGGCGTGTCTTTACACAAAACCGTCTTTTTTCCTAAAAAACGAGTGCCAAAATCAAGCAAAAATTTAACAATTTCAGAGCTAGTCTCTGGTGAAGGAATGATCTCAAGTAATTGAAGATAACGCGGGGGATTGAAAAAATGAGTTCCACAAAAGTGCGCTTTAAAATCCGCAGATCTACCTTCCAACATCAAATGAATGGGGATTCCTGATGTATTGGTTGATATAATTGTCCCTAGTTTTCGGAACGCTTCAACCTTTTCGAAAAGTTGTTTTTTTATATCCAATCGTTCAACAACCACTTCTATTATCCAATCACATGTAGCAATTTTGGGTAAATCATCCTCCAGATTTCCTGTTTCGATCCTTTCGATAAATTCTTTTTTATAGATTGGTGAAGGATTAGATTTTACTGCAGAATCTAAAGCGGAATTGACAATTCTGTTTCTTACCACATTCGATTCTAGCGTAACCCCTTTAGTTTTTTCAGCTGTATTTAATTCTGTCGGGACTATGTCCAATAACAAAACCTCACACCCGATATTGGCAAAATGACAGGCAATGCGCGACCCCATTATTCCGGAACCCAGTACGGCAACTTTTCTAATAAATCTATTCATATTATTTTCCATCTAAATTAACTACCCCATCAATCACCTGATCAAGAATATTCATGGTATTAAAAAAACCCTCCAAATCCTTTTTTGGTATGTTTTCATTCAATCTTTCATTAAACTCTCGTAAAAAATCACGCACTAAATTTCGTTTTAATAAGCCTTCTGGAGTCAAGAAAATTAGGACTTTCCGTTTATCTATTTCTGAAATTACTCGTTTTATCCAACCTTGGTCTTCCATTGACCTTATCGTGCGCGAAAGAGAAGTTGGTTCCATCCCCATACGTGGACCCAAGGTTGTGCTTGGTGATCCTTCCCTGTCGATATGCATCAAAATAAATCCCGTAGAAATTGTTAACCCATGAGAATTTGCGCGCTGGTTATACAACCTGTAAATCCTGTGCCAAGCATGACGAATTCTACCATCAATTAAATCTTTATTTTTATCCTTCATCTAAACAAAGATATAAATTATTATGCGCGCATAACTTAAAAAAATTGTATTTTTGTTTGATTAATTATCTCATAGCTCTACTAGCCCAATGAAGCAAATACGTGTAAACATCGTTGTTATTTTACTAGCAGTTTCTGTATTATCATTGTTTATTATCCAAGCTTTTCAGGTTGTTCAGTTATATGAACGGAAGCTGATACAATTCAATAACAACCTCAAAACAACTTTAGAACGCATAGCTATAAGACATGAAAAAGCAGAAGATATTAGACGTTATATGCGTCTCGCAAACAATGACTTCAGTTCTCAATACAAAGATGTTTTAAAACAGGAGTTTAAAAACTTAATTCCCAAAAATGAAACTGTTTCCATAGCAGACACCATTATTTACGAAGGGGGTAAAAAACTCAGTTACTTAATAATCAAAGGAAAAGCAGTTGATTCTTTATCCGGACTAATAACGGAACAAAAAGTATATGCTCGAGATGTTAGGGAATTAAAAGAGTTGTTTGATAAAAACAACAATCCTTTGCCCACTAATGATTCCATGAAAATTGCCATTCAATTGGACGAGCAAGTATTGCAACAAGTATTTAAAAAGGCGCGCTTTGTAAACGACATGATGGTACAAGCATTTCGAGAAAACATATATGCGGACCAGAGTAAACGCATTGATATTGCCTTTTTGGATTCCGTGATTCGGAATGAATTAGCGGGCGATGATTTACCCCAAAAGTATCGTTTTGCCGTTGGTGATAATTCAAAAAAGGTATTTAGATTTCCCAATAAATCTTCGACATACGATACCACGATTACTATTAATGACTGTGGAAAAACCATTTTATTTCCAAGTAATATAATTGATGAGGACATTTATTTATACTTATCCTTTCCATCAAAAAAGAGCTTTTTGATTCAGGAAATGCAAAACTCACTCATCGTAACCTTAATTCTAGTTGTTTTTATTATCATATCCTTGGTCATTATGTTTAAGACCATTTTAGCACAAAAACGATTGTCAGAAATGAAAAGTGATTTTATTTCCAACATGACACATGAATTTAAAACCCCCATTTCAACCATTTCTTTGGCTTGTGAGGCTATGGGAGATCCGGATATGTTAGATGAAGAAATGAATGCTGCCGTTGCGCCTTATGTAAATATGATTAATCAAGAAAACAAACGTTTAGGCATTCTCGTGGAAAGTATATTACAAAGTGCTGTCATTGAAAAGGGTGAAATAAAGTACAAACACGACACTATAAACTTAGATCAATTGATTGAAGACCAGGTAGAAAACGCTCGGTTTAGATTAAAGATCCTGAATGGTAAAATCACTTTTTCTGGATGTGATGAGTTAATTGAATTTGAGGCGGACAAAATGCACGTTTCAAACATTGTTTCAAACCTTATCGATAACGCAATTAAATACAGCAGAGATCGACCAGAAATTAGCGTTAACTTGAGTTCTGACAATAAACATGTTTACTTAAGCGTTACAGACGATGGAATAGGCATTAAAAAAGAGTATTTACCAAAACTTTTCGATAAACTTTTTAGGGTGCCGACTGGTAACATTCATAACGTAAAAGGATTTGGATTAGGGCTTAGCTACGTTAAAGCAATTTGCGACCACTACAAATGGGAGGTAACAGTGAAAAGCACATTTGGAGAAGGAAGTACATTTGTTATTATTTTTAAAAATAAAGGGAGAATACAATGAGTAAAAAAATTTCAGTTTTATTAGCAGAAGATGATGAAAATCTAGGTCAATTATTATTTACCTATTTGCAAAATAAAGGCTTTCAAGTTATTTTAACCCGAAATGGAAAAGCGGCATACGAACGATTTACAAAAGACTCGTTTGATTTTTGCGTTTTTGATGTGATGATGCCAGAAATGGATGGTTTCACATTAGCCAAAGAAATTAGAGAGGTAGATAAAAAAGTACCTATCCTGTTTTTATCGGCCAAGGCAATGAAGGAGGACAAACTGCATGGATTTGATGTTGGTGCAGACGATTACCTAACAAAACCCTTCTCCATGGAGGAGCTTTTGGCAAGAATGAATGTGATTCTTAAGCGTGTAATGCCAGAACAAATCGACGTGAATTCACAAATGTTTATCGGCAAAATTAAATACGAACCAGAATTACGCATTCTTCATGTTGTCGATGGAGCAAAAAAATTGACAACCAAAGAAAATGATCTACTCCTTTTATTGGTGAAAAATCAAAATGAAATTTTGGACAGACAAGCAACTTTAAGAGCCGTTTGGGGAGATGATAATTATTTCAATGGACGGAGCATGGATGTTTATATTGCAAAATTACGTAAATTGCTGAAAGAAGATCAAAACATTGAAATCATGAACATTCATGGGAAAGGCTTTAAATTATTGATTAAATAAATTCGCTCCCCCACTCAAATGCAAGGAAAATTTCTGAGCACTTTATTGCTTTCCTTAGTATTAAATCTTTTAATAAAACCGATTTCTCTGTTTGGAATTGATGCTGCCGTTCAAAACCGAGTTGGAGCAACAGAGTACGGGTTGTATTTTTCACTTCTGAATCTTTCCGTATTATTTAATATTCTAATTGATTTGGGGATAAACAATTATACCATCCGAACAATGGCCCAAGATCCATTTGCAGCAACGAAACACGTTGGGCGAATTATGGTTTTGCGCGGAATACTTTTTATTATTTATTCCATTTTTACACTTTGTATTGCTGTTTTCATTGGATATCATGGATATGAACTTCAATTAATGGGTGTTTTGATTTTTAATCAATTACTTATCATGTTTACTGCCTATGCACGAAGTTATTTTTCGGGATTACATTACTTTAAAACGGATGCCCTATTGTCTGTTTTAGATCGGTTTTTACTGATATTTATTTGTGGTTTTGTATTGTATTCAAGCTTTTTCACCTCTCACTTTAAAATTGAATGGTATATCTGGATACAAACCATTTGCTATGCAATCACTTTGATAGTTGCGCTTATTTTACTCTCGCGGATTATTCAACTGAATCATTTTAGCTTTGACCGAAAATTCTCAGTTACTGTTATAAAACAAAGCCTACCTTATGCTGCTTTAATTTTACTCATGCTACTCTATACAAGGTCTGACTCAGTTATATTGGAACGGCTAAACGAAAACGGAAGATATGAAGCCGGAGTATATGCACAAGGATTTCGATTACTAGATGCACTGTACATGTTTGGAATGGTGTTCGCGGGACTGCTTTTTCCAATGTTTTCTCGTTTATTGAAACAATCTAAGAAAGACGTTTTACCGTTATTACAAACAAGCGGCAACCTACTTATTGGCGGGTGCAGTGTGTTGATAATAACACTCTATTTCAATGCGGAAATGGTGCTTAGTTGGATTTACGAAAACAATGTTAATTATTCTGCTCACTCTTTTCGTTGGCTGATGCTCGGTTTTTTTGGTATTAGCTTAAATTTTATTTTTGGGACACTCTTGTCGGCTAATGGTAATTTTAAAGAACTCAATTATTTGGCCTTTGCTGCAGTGATTTTTAATATTGGCATGAACCTTTTTATGGCCCCAACATATGGGTCTGTTGGTATTAGCATTACCTTTTTTATTACTCAGGTTGCTGTGGCAATCGCTCAATTATTTATAGCAAAAGAAAAAATAGGCTTTCAGTTAGTGCCCAAATTTATCGGGTTGCATTTTTTGCTTTTTTTATCTTTAATTCTATTAGGAATTGTATTTCAAAAATCAACAGGATTAATTTTTACACAACTTTTTGTTGGTGGATTTTTATTACTTGTTCTACGAATCATTAATCTCAAAGAGTTAAAAATGATGTTTCTCTCACCAAAAGAAACCAAAAACAATATTTAAGCGTAAAACGCGTTTAAAAACGGTTTGATTCTCTAACTTAGTGCCCGAAAACTATTTAACTTATGCCACAAAGATCAACGGATTTAGCTGAAAACCGAAATGATTTTATTCAATTCATCTGGCTCAACCAAAAATTTATTCTGATTTTCACCGGGGTAGCCACGATTCTTTCCATTGTTGTTTCGCTTTTAATCACGCCCTTATATTTATCTACCGCGATTGTTTATCCCGCGGCATCCTCAACTGTTTCTTTCTCAGAACAACGAAACGCTAAAACAGCTTCCATGGATTTTGGAGAAGAAGAACAAGTAGAACAATTGGTGCAAATTCTCCAATCTTCAAAAATTAGAGACCGCATTGTTTCTAAATTTAATTTAATGGCGCATTATGATATTGATCCAACAGATCAAAACAAATACTACAAATTAGTTAAACAATACGATGGACATTTTACGTTTACACGCACCCGATTTGGTTCAATTAAAATTGATGTGTTAGACAAAGACCCAAAACTAGCCGCAACAATGGCAAATAGTATTGTAGAATTAATTGACTCCGTTAAAAACGAAATGGTTTCGCAACGAACAATCCCTGCGTACGAAATCAACAAAAGGAAAAAGAAACAATTAGAAAAAGAAATTGAAACAATGAACGTAGAATTAGATTCACTCTCGGCAAAAGGCGTTATGTCTTTTCAAAGTCGTTCTGGACTATTTGAAGCTTACGTTGGAGCTACGGGAAATGACCGTTCGGACATGAAAGATAAAATTGACATGAATATTAAATACGGTTCAAAATACGACGGATTGGAAAGGCTTCGAAATGAAAAAATATCCAAACTTGAAGAGTTTCAGATTGCCTATGAACAAGCAGAATCAGATGCTAACACAAAATTCAACCATAAATTTGTGGTTGAATATGCCGTAGTTGCTGACAAAAAAGATCAGCCGAAACGCTTAATTATTGTGTTAGTAGGCGCCATTGGTGCGCTTGTTTTTTCTTTATTTATTTTATTAGTTCAACAACGCTTTAGAGAATTGAAAGCCTTGAAATAATGACATTGTTGAAAAACGCTTTCTTTCCTGTTATTTCGCTTGTAGTATTTCTACTTTTACTCTTTTTTTTCATTTGGGAAGATTTGTATTGGCTTAGCTTGTTCCCGTTTGGTTTACTTGGAATTTACGGAGCAATCTATCATACCAAAACCGTTTTTTTGTGTTTGGTTTTTTTGACACCACTATCCATAAATATTGAGGAATATACCGAAAGCTTTGGCTTGTTTATTCCAACGGAACCATTCTTTTTTGGGTTGATGCTGTTGGTGATTTTTTTTGAATTGCGCAAACGAACAATTCCGCGGTATATCTTGAATCACCCAATTGTTTTAGCCGCTGGTTTTTACATCTTGATACTTGTTTTAGCCACCATTACAAGCAGTCACCCCATCGTTTCAATTAAATTCTTATTGGCTAAAATTTGGTTCATGATTCCGTTACTATTGGCCGCACCACTGTTCTTTGAAGACAAAAAAACAATTCATTGGTTTATTTTCCTTTTTGTTTTAGGGACTACCCTTGTAACAATATACACCTTAATACATCATAGCATCTACAATTTTGGTGAAAAAGAAGGCCATTGGGTGATGTATCCTTTTTTCAAAGACCATACCATTTACGGCGCCATTTTAGCATTAGTATTGCCATTAGCCATTAGCTTATTTTTCATTAAAAACACCAATCTACTGAAGAAAATCGGATTATTCGTTCTCATTGGAGTATTATTGGTGGGGTTGTTTTTCTCTTACACTCGAGCGGCATGGCTCAGTGTTTTTGGTGCATTATTTATTTGGTTATTGATTTATTTACGCGTAAAGCTAAAATATTTACTAAGTGTTGGTGCTATTGCTCTAATTGGCGTGTTTACTTTTTGGGACCAAATCCAAATGGAATTGGCGCGTAATGAAGAGGTTCATACCACAGAAGAGTTTGGGGCCCGCCTCCAAAGTGCTGCAAACGTATCAACAGACGCTTCCAATTTAGAAAGAATTAACCGCTGGGCATGCGCGATTGAAATGTTTAAGGAACGGCCGCTACTTGGTTTTGGTCCGGGTACATATATTTTTGAATATGCACAGTTTCAAGAACCGGAAAACTTAACCATAATCTCCACTAATTTTGGCGACTTAGGGAATGCACACAGTGAATACCTTGGAGCGCTTTCTGAAACAGGAATTCTAGGTTTTCTTGCCTTTAGTGTTTTAGTTTCAACCTTTTTTTTTAGTGGAATTCACTTGTATTACAAAATAGACAAACAAGATAAAGCAACTCGAGCGATTGTTTTGAGCTGCATTTTAGGGCTTAGCACTTATTTTATACATGGGTTTCTAAATAATTACTTAGACACAGATAAAGCATCGATTCCGATTTGGGGAATTTGCGCCATTTTTATTGCTCTGAGTAAAAATCAAATTGAATCTAAGGAAGTAATGTGATTCGGTTTTTTGTGGGCTTTTTGTTTTACTCAAAAAATAAGCGCCCATTGACCCATTCTTCGTCGAGCGTTGCGCCTTGTTTATTATAAAAATTTAAAGCTAGTTGGTTCCATTCCAACACTTGCCAATCCATGCGCTTTACACCCATTTCTTTTGCCTTTTCAACCGTTTTTCGGAACAATTGCGCGCCAATTCCGAATTTTCTTTTTTCTGGAATCACAAAAAAATCCTCCAAATACAAACATTTCCCCTTCCATGTAGAATATGAAATATAGTACAGCGAAAAACCGATTATTTGTCCATCCTCCTCAGCAACAAGAGCAGAGCAAATTCCATCTTTAAAAAGATCGATTCGGAGTTGCGCTGGTGTATTGGTAACTTGTTCTGGCGCCTTTTCATAGACCGCCAATGCATAAATTAAATCAAAAATAGCTGTTTCATCACCCGGCGACGCTTCTCTAATTTGCATTATTGTACTCCAGCTAAATTAAATCTTAATTTAAACCCTGTGCTCAAGTTTTGAGTAGGGTAAGCCGTTGCAATCTTTGGTGTGTTCAACACTTGATCATAATAAAACTGCAAAGTTAAATTTTGTGACAAGTTATAATCTGCAGATGCTTTAATTGAAATAACACGCTGACCAGCTGTCGCTTGATTTGTTGTTTCCACAACTTTTCGAATAACCGTTAAATTATCTCTAAACGAAAAATCAAACCGTATGTTTACATCACTAGCAGGAACTCGTTGAATCGGGAGTTTAACTTTTGAAAATTTATACCCCGTTCCAATAATCATTTCATTTCCTAAAACTTCTGTTACCTGATTGTTATTCAAGGAAAGCGTTGCACTGCGGTCTTTTTTATACTCAAATTTCGTGATCAATCCTTGGCTTTTGATGTTCCACGTGGCGTCAAATCCAATTAAAGGAGAAAAACGTTCGGTAATCACAACATTTTGAACTTGCATTCCTGAAATGAAATTATTATTAATATCCCGCGCACTTGCGTTTCCATTTGCGTCTAATTGTGCATTTAAATTGGTTTGCATGCCATTAACGCTGACGGTTGAACTATAACCATGTTTTATCACGAAATTCTTCACGTATTTCTTTGCAAATGCATATTTTGTTAATCCATTATAATTAATAGACCAATTTGGAAGTGGTATGTTTTTTACCGGATTAATTGTTTGATTATTTACATTGGTCTTGCTGTAAGCCGTTAAAAAGGATCCTAAGACCACCTCTTGTTGACTTCCAGAATACCCAGTGTAATATCCAGATCCATTAATTGAAGAGGAATTTGAGTTTTGCTGACCCAACAAAGTAGACACAGACTCTCGGTTGGCGAGTAGGGTATTGAATGTTTCAGAACTAAAATCACGGGCATTAATTAATGCAAAAGCAGATCCAATTGTGAGATTAGAATAGGTTAACGTAGATGTCTGAACCCTGCTTTGGCTTTCAAATTGAGTGCTTGTACTATTCCAACGATAAAACTCAGAAGAATTATTGCTGTAATTTCTGTTCAAAGTCATCTCAATAATCACATCTTTTAATGGTTCCAAATTAGCCCGTAAATTCAAATTAGCGGAATGTGTAGTCGTAAAGGCTTTATTTAAATTACTGTTCTGTACTAACCAATTGTTATTCGTGGCAAGCGTTGAAACATCGTAGTTATTTGTTCTACCTAAAATATCATATCCTTGTTTGCCAAACACAAAACTGGTTAAACCAAATGTGTTGCTATTCATACCTAAGTTCCGTGTTTCTTGGTTGTATCCGGGCAGCAATGTTCCATCACTTAAAGCATAAGTGCCAGATACGTTTCTAACGGTCATTAGTATTCTAGAACCGGCAGCTAATATAACATTTGGTTTTTCTTTCGCTTTTTCTGCTTGTCGTTTCTTCCGTTGATCTCTTTTCTTTTTACGCAAGAATTTTCGTTTTTCTTTTGGCGTCATTTTAGCCAACATTTCGGCTTCTTTCTTTTGGTCTTCTTTCGCTTTTTCGTCTTTCTTTTGATCGTTTTGATTGGGTTTTTCGTCTTTCCCATCACCGTTTGAATCCTTTACGTTGAGCTTACCGCGAGCTGCTTTACCACCGGCTAAAACCCGCTTAAAGAAAGGCACCTTGTTGTATAGATTTACAAAATTGGCTTGGCCGGTAAAATTAATCGTTCGGTTATTTTGAATTGTATTTCCAAACTCAGATTGTCCTAGCGGAGAGCGCTGCCAATTGAATGTTCCGGCATATTTTCCATTTAAACTCAACCAATCTGTGAGAGGAAACTTATCCAAGGGTAGGTTAGCGCTAATGGAATAATTATGTGTGTAATCCATTGTTCTGCCGAAAGTTCCAATTTGTGAGCGCAGCGTATCCACGTATTCACGGTATCCGGCCGGATCTAGTTTTCTGTCCACTCTACTATTTCCCTCTTCAAAAATGCCGCGATTGGTTGCGCTAAACGTCGTTTTAATATTCTTGGTCAAATCATATCCAACATTATATCCTCTTACCCAATCAAATCGTTTTAAAAACACCGGGGCAAATTCATAATCTGGCACCAAGTTGTTTCTGATTTGACGTTCGTTGTAGATTCTTGCGATATCATTTGTAAACGTTATGTTTTTAGGCATATAGAAAACGTTTGTTTCCTTCACCAGTTTCAACCATTTTGATTTTTGAACGGGTTTCCATTTTTTGAAAGGCTCCCATGGTTTTGAGGCAAACGTATAGTTGTAATTTAATGCTCCTGTATATGTTTTGGTTTTATCAAAATTGATGTTAAAATCACGGCGCATCACTTCCGAAAAAGCATAGTTAGCCGACCAATTGTTGATTTTCCAGAATCCCGGTTTTGCTCCTACTTTTGCTTCTTTTCTAACATTTGAAAAATTGTATGATCTTCTTTCTGTGAAATCTTGTCCCAACTTCGATTTTTCTCTTCGCGTTGCCAAATCATAATCGCGCAATTTGACATCTGGGTTAAAGGGATCGTATTCCGGATTAATAATGCCCAAGGAATAGCCATAGAAAAACGGTAAAGACAGACGGGCTTTTTTTCCAAAGAACTGTCCCACTTGAACAGTAGTATTAAGATCTAATCCTATTTTTTCATTTCGTTGACGCTCTTGTACACGACTCTCAATCGTCCCCCAGTTGATTCCTGAATAATTTCCTGATGCTGAAACAGTAGCAACATCAGCAATTTGCATACGCATTTGTCCAATTGCGGCATCTCCTCCTTCGCTTACAAAATCAGTCAATCTAAGCTCATTCACCCAAACAATTGCACATTCTGCATCTCCGTTGTCCGGTTTCCAAATATTATTTGGATCGTTTTTGAGCGGATTGCGCACCCCAATCATAATCGTTTTCAATCCTTGGAAGTTGGGATTACCCTTCACTTTAATTTTTCTATTTGGGTTTTTGGGATCCAAATCAGAATACTCAACCACATAAGAAACGCCTGCCGCGCCATTTTCAATCTTTTGATTCCGTTCTTTTTTTAGATTTAAAAAATCATCAAAAACAATTTCCACATTGTTATTAGTGGGCCATATATCGTCTGCCACAGTAGAATACCAAGGCGTAACGTCCATTGGTAATTCATACTCATAATAATTTTCCGCGAAATCAGTCCCTAAACGCACAAACATGGTTAAGTCTTTGTTTTTCAATGTATTTGCTTTGATTTCTTCCGCATGAACAAACATTTTTAATTTTTTGTACGTTCTTACGTCAAATTGAACATTTTTATAGGCTGCACGAGCATCTCCATCTTGTAAACCACAAATTTCCATGGACAAAGACTGTTCGTTTAATTGTCTTTGATACACTTGCGATGGATCTATTTCTCGCGTAATTCCTGGTGGAATTTCATATTTTACAGGCGAACGTTGGTCGTTTTCTTCCACGTTTACAGCACCAATATTGAAAGTGGTTAAATTCGGATCCGTTTGCACGCTCAAACCTGGTTGATTCAAATCCAAAAGATACCTTCTCCATTCACCTCTTAATAACTCCAATCGAGCAAAACGTAATACAACTTCTTCATCAAAATCTTTAAGGAACATCCTCATGAAGCGGATTGAACGGAAATCTTGAATTCCATTAACCCGTTTTTCGTATCCAACTAAAGGAACTTTAAATTGGTACCATTTTTCTGTTTTGTTTCCATTTTGATACGTTTGAACATTAGTAATAAAATTCTTGCCCACTTGCATTTCGGATGGCCGCAAACTTAATTTATATTGGAAATAGCTTTCTGTTTCAGATAAATTATTATCCTGATTGATGTCTTCGATATCAGGCTGATTCGTTGCTTGGGTTGGGTATCCATCTACGTTTGCAGTATCGGACATCTCACGGGTGGGTGAATTTCCCTCCATGCCATTGTACTTCTTATAACGTTCTAATATCGTTGCTGTTTGAACATCATAATTATCGTCCAAATAATAGTTGTAATTATCATTGGAGACGTCTGCTAGGATTTTATCTTTTGTATCCTGTGATAAAACGGGGGTGTTTTGTACCCAATTAACAAAATCTATGTATGCAACTTTCTCTTCAACTGATTTCCATCCATCAACACCAACATCCTGATTCAATCGAGAAGCAGGATCAGTATCAAAAGCATTCACAACCACTTGTTGTGTAGAAATTTTGGACCAGGCGGTGGTGTCTAAATTATCTGTTATGGCTGTTCCTAAAGGAGGTAGACCATTTTCGAAACTCTTTCTAGAATCAGGTAAAATATCTTCTGAAATATTACCCAAGTTGATGTAAAAATCTCCTCCTGTATGCATGGAATTTGGATTAGCGCTTTCAGCGTCATCGTTAAAAGGATCCAATACCCAGAATTGAATAAACTCAATATTAGCCAACTCAAAATCATTCGTTGTTAATGAACGCATTATACCACCCCACCGATTTTCAGGATTTGTAAATGTACCATCTGGATTAAACGTGCTTGACTGGTCATAATTATACATTCCCCGTTCTTTCGGGTAAAATGCTAAATCTAGAATTGGAATGTTTGGAATAGAACCGTATTGCATTTGCAAGTTTGGAAAAATGTCCACCTGATTCACTAACCTCATTCGACTATCCGATAACATTTGAGGGTTTTGTTTAATGTGTTGGGGAGTCAAAGAATTTCCTTGATAGAAAACAGGATCAATAACATACCAAGATAATTTTGCGCGTTTATATCCGGCAGCCAATGTTTTAGTTTGTGCCTCGGGAAATAAATCCGCCTGGCCTTGTGGTACAGAAGCCATTCTCCAAGAAGAAAACTGACGTAAATCAATTGCGCTTTGTGACGCTTCAAAATCATCTACATAGGAAGTTCCTTCTTTGTTAATTGCTCTTGGTTGACCTGGAATTAAGCGCGCTACCTCTCCAGTAAAAGATAAGGTGGACATGGCACTTGTTGAAATTCCTGGTAAAAAATCTACCCATTTTGTCAAGAATGGCAAATTTGTTTTGAATGCTAAATCCGCACCTATCATGGTGTTTTTAAACGGTTCATTACCAATATCAACCTTTTGAGTGACCGGGCGCTCAAGCATCCGTAAAGCAGTAGCGCCAATGTTAAATTTATCACTCATTCGATAACTATATCTACCACCAATCATTGATCTTGCCTGGAAACCAAAAACAGAATTACTTTCAATTGAAATTTTTATCGGTGTATTAGACTCCAAAATTCCTGTGTTCAATATTTTTACACGCCCCAAGTTATAGTCCACAGAATAATCCAAACCTTCTGTCAATTTAATTCCACCAGCCGTAACAGTTACTGCGCCTTGCGGAACATTTAGCGCGTTAAGTGGAATATCCGAAGTAATTGAAGATTGGTATTCTCCTTTAAATGAAAATCGATTTTTTGCGGGAATTTGCTGTGCGGCAGTTATTGTTGAATCATACAATTCTGTATAAACTACCTGATCAATTAATGTTGGCGCGATTCCAACTGCGACTAATTTGGATTGAAGTGTTTTTCCGAATGGCTCAATCGTTGAAAAATAGATACGTCCATTTTTTTTGTTGATTGTTCCACCATTTTCCATTTTGTTACCAGTTATCGTAAAAGGAACAAAGTCGAAAACACCATCCGTAAACGGTTGATTATTTTGATTCAATTTGTCCATTTCCAAGAGTGTAACGATTTGACGATCATCAACACCCGTCATGGGGAAATAAGGAACATTAACAGAGGTCTCTCTATTGTTGTAAAGTATATCAATTTTGAAACCTGTCTGATCTACCTGAAAAGCGCCGACTGAATAGACATTTTTCATCATCAAATCCCACACTTTATTTTTCGGATTTGTAATGGTTGGTTTCAATAACTTTAGCACCAATGCCTCTTGTCCTTGAGCACCGTCTGTTGAAAGTTCACCCACCTGAAAAGTCTCCCCGTTATATGTATATTCGTATGCTACCGCTAAAACCTCATCATTATTAAGCGGGGTATTTAATGATACATATCCTAATAATGCATTGTACGTGTACTCTTGTTCAGTTAATTTTCGAGCATTTTCAATTTTTTCATAATGAACGGCTTGGAAAAATGGTCCAGGGGCTGTAACCTGTGTGGCCAACGATGTTACCGCATTTTGAAAAGCACGAATCTGTGGTTGAGAAGAAGCCCATTGATACAAATTGTTTGCTTCATTATCCGGCATTATTGCTGTAGCATATCCACCGGGGCTTCCCTGACAATTAGCTGGTTTTGCCTCTCCCAAATCGGCGAAAGCGACAATATTTCTTGTGTTTTCTGTGTTATTGGTTCGATTGGTTAACCAAATTTCAATTCGGGTAATGTATGCTGTGGAATTAACAACCGGTAATGTAGCCATTGCGGCATCGTAATTATCATGATGGTATAAATTTAAAAAGTAATGTCTGTTGGCTTCATATTTATCCGCTCCCAATTCAAATTTTTGAACTTGCGATTTTCCGGTGATATTAATTTCTTGTCGTTTCCCTTTTGATGTAGCAGCGAATAAATCCCAATAAGAACGGCCAAATTTTAATTGAGCCTTGGCTCCAAACAAGGTGGAGGACCCCTGAATCAATGAAGTTGGAGAGTCAAATGTTATTTGTCCTAAGGCGATTTTTTGTAGGATTTGATCTTCATTACCGGTATGTTCCAATTTCGATATATTATCAAAATCAAAAGCCGCTTGGGTGTTATAACTGGTATTTATTTTCAATTTAGAACCTATTTGTCCAACTAAATTCATTTGAATTTGCTGGTTAAAATCAAATCGAGTAATTTGTCTTTGTCTGAGCGGTAAAATTGGGTTATCGTATCTAGAATAATTAGCCCCAAGCGAAACTTCCACTTGCCCTTGTGGTCTTAATACAATTTCATTTCCCCCGAAAAAATCGGCAAACAATTTACTACCAACTTTAATAGGTAACTCAAACGGTCGGCCCTTTTCTGTTTGTTCTTCAATCTTTTTTTGCCAATTTAACGTCGTTGATTTTTTACGTTCATATTCCAAATACTCTTCTAAGGTCATCATAGAGGGGTATCGGTAATACAATCCATTACTCATTCGTTCTGTGAAAATGTATTTTCCGGTAACAGGATCATACACGACGGTTTGTTCCACGGAACTTGGGTCGCCAAAATCAAAACTTTGCGGTGTATTTAATGTTGGGTCTAATGGGTTGGAAATTGGAAATTGTAACGTTGTGTCTTGGGCCAAAAAACCAAAACCGACGAAAATAAAGTGTGATAAAACAAACCACTTTGCAAACGACCTATTTTTAATTTTTCTCAGATTCAATGTTACAATAATTTTAATGCTCCTTTAATTAATTCTTCGACGGATTCTTGACCTGTAGCCAATTTATCCAACACTTTATCGGCCAGTTTTTTATCAAAACCTAAGGAAACTAAAGCGTTTAACGCATCAAATCTAATTGTATTGTGGCTAAATGGTATATTTTCACTCGCAACGCTCAATTTTAACACTTTATCCTTTAAATCAATAATAACTCGTTGGGCTGTTTTAGCACCGATTCCTTTTATGCTTTGTATCGTTCTAACATCTTCTGTCTGAATTGCATTCGCCACTTCTTCAGGAGTCAATGAAGATAGCATGATCATGGCTGTATTTGGGCCAATTCCTGAAACACTCACCAAATGATTAAACATTTCCCGTTCTTCTTTAGTATGAAAACCATATAACAAATGTGCGTCCTCTCGAACAATTAACTTAATAAAAACCTTCACTGCTTCTTCCGTACCAAGTGCTGAAAATGTGTTTAATGATATTCGAACCTCATACCCAACGCCTGCGCAATCTACCACAATTTCAGTGGGCGTTTTTTCAATAAGTCGTCCCGTTAGTTGTCCTATCATATTTATTTGTTTTGAGCGTCAATTACGGCTACTTTAACCATGTTCACTATTTCTCGAACCGAACTACCCAGCTGAAGAATATGAATCGGTTTCTTTAATCCAATTAAAATGGGTCCTATTGCATCCGCATCTGTTGTTTGTTGTAAAAGCTTATATGCTATATTTCCCGCCGATAAATTAGGGAAAATCAAGGTGTTTACTTGTTTATTTGCTAATTGCGAAAACGAAAACTTTTCATTCATCATTTCTTTATTCAAAGCAAAATTGGCTTGCATTTCTCCGTCCACAATTAAAGTTGGGTGATTTTCGTGTAAAATCTGAACTGCATTGGCCATTTTTTCAGAATCATCGCCAGGAGAAGACCCAAAGTTGGAATAACTTAACAATGCTATTCGCGGAGTAATTTTTAATTTACGAACTGTTTTTGCAACATTTACTGTTATTTCCGCAATTTGCTCTGCCGATGGATTTAAATTTACGGTTGTGTCGGCTAAAAATAACGGACCCTTTTTCGTAATAAGAATATACATTCCCGCCACCAAATTCACGTCTTTTTGCAACCCTATTGTTTGTAGTGCTGGCTTTATAGATGATCGATAACTTCTTGTAGTCCCCGTAATCATTGCGTCGGCATCTCCTTGATCTACCATCATAGAGCCAAAGTAATTGCGCTCTCTCATGATTTGAAGCGCTTCAAATTCGGTGAATCCTTTTCGTTTTCGTTTTTCGAAAAAAGCTTTGCCATAAACAATGCGTCTTGTTTCTTCTTCTTCCGATTTCGGATCTACAATTGTTTTTTCTGGTAAATCAATACCATATTCTTCAATCAGTGCTTCAATGCGTTTTTTCTTGCCGAGTAAAATAGGAAACGCACACCCTTCTTCAAACGCTACTTGTGCAGCCTTCAATGTTTTAACGTTGTCCCCTTCGGCGTAAACGACTTTTTTAGGGTTTGATTGTGCTTTTGTGGTGATATTACGTATGAGTTTATTGTCGAGACCTAAACGGCTTTTTAAAATTGACTCATATTCATCCCAATCTAAAATTGGATTTTTTGCTACACCAGAATCCATCGCTGCTTTTGCAACCGCCGGGGCCACATAATGAATCAAACGCGGATCTAATGGCTTTGGAATGATTTGTTCACGACCAAAAGAAATGTTCTTTTCTCCATAAGCCTGAATTACTTCTTCCGGAATCGTTTCCTTTGCCAGAGCAGCTATTGCTTTAACAGCTGCAAGTTTCATTTCCTCATTAATTGTTGTTGCTCGAACGTCTAAAGCACCTCTAAATATAAATGGAAAACCAAGCACATTATTTACCTGATTAGGGTGGTCAGAGCGGCCTGTTGCTAAAATAATATCTTTCCGAACAGACGTGGCGTCTTTGTACGAAATTTCAGGTTCAGGATTGGCTAAAGCAAATACAATTGGGTCGTTTGCCATTGCGGCAATCATGTCCTTTGACACTAAGCCAGCACGAGACAATCCTAGAAAAACATCGGCGTCTTTGAATGCGTCTTCAAACGAAACAACCGTTTCATGTGAGGCAAAAAACAATTTGTAATCATCTAAGTTAGTTCGCTTTTTAGACAGTAGCCCTTTAGAATCGAACATGAAAATGTTGGATAATTTAGCGCCTAGAGAAAGATATAGTTTTACACATGACACAGCAGAGGCTCCCGCACCAGAAACAACAATTTTAACATCATCAATTTTTTTACCCGCTAATTCTAGTGCATTTAAAAGTGCTGCAGAAGAAATAATAGCCGTGCCGTGTTGATCATCATGCATAATCGGAATATCTAATTCCTCCTTTAATCGTCTTTCTATTTCAAATGCTTCAGGTGCCTTTATGTCTTCCAAATTAATTCCTCCAAAAGTAGGAGCAATCGCCTTTACCGTTTGGATAAATAATTCAGGATCCCTTGCGTCGATTTCAATATCGAAAACATCAATATCAGCAAAAATTTTAAACAACAGTCCCTTTCCCTCCATTACAGGTTTTGATGCCTCAGGGCCAATATCACCCAAACCTAAAACAGCAGTTCCATTGGTGATTACCGCAACCAAGTTTGACTTACTCGTGTATTTATACACATCCTCTTTGTTTTCGGCTATTTTTAAACAAGGTTCTGCCACACCGGGTGAATAAGCAAGTGATAAATCTCGTTGAGAGGCATAAGGTTTTGTAGGAACTACTTCTATTTTTCCTGGTTTACCCATTGAATGGTAATCCAGCGCTTCTTGTTTTCTAACTTTTGACATTCCGTTTTTTTGTGGGTGGTAAAGATACAAAATGAATAGGATATTTTTTACACTTCGAATAAGTGTTTTTTTTAGCTATCAAGAAATAAATCTTGCTCTTTTTAACATGTTTCAAACCATTTATTTTTTTTGTTATTTCTCTCATTTACAAATACATAATCAATTTAAAACAATTACAAACGAATAATAATCGACAATAAATGACTATCAACCGAATAAAGTTTTGAGTTGATGGAAA
Source organism: Lishizhenia tianjinensis (assembly GCA_945860455.1). Classification (GTDB taxonomy): domain Bacteria; phylum Bacteroidota; class Bacteroidia; order Flavobacteriales_D; family Crocinitomicaceae; genus UBA952. The sequence continues at coordinate 14,116 of CAMAQX010000003.1, read as the reverse complement.
CTTTGCAGAGTCAATTCGAATCCAAAACGAAAAAGGACACAACAATTTTTTCAAACCTTAATTTTTACAAACATGAATGCACTAAGAAACAAAGTGAGTTTGATCGGTAGGCTGGGCGCAAATCCAGAAGTAGTAACATTTGAAACAGGAAAAACGCTAGCACGTTTTACGGTTGCAACAAATGAGTCATACAAGTTAAATGGCGTATGGCAGGAACAAACACAATGGCATACAATAAATGCCTGGGGTAAAGTAGCTCAACGAATGCAAAAGACGCTTCAAAAGGGGCAAGAAATCGTACTAGAGGGACGATTAGTTAATCAAAACTATGAAACAAAAAATGGTGAAAAACGATTTGTCACCTTCGTAGAGGCAACAGAATTCTTGGTATTAAAGACAACCAATGAAAAACCTTTAGAAAAAACAACTCAAAAAATGAATAATAAATAACCCTAGCAAAAATGAATTACGTAAATCTAATAGGAAAAGCGCGATCTGCCGCACAATTTATAGAGCTTGATAATGGAAAAAAATTAGTAAAGTTCACTATGTCAACCAAAGAAACCTATTTCGACGAAAAGGGCAAATCCAAATCCAGGGACACCTGGCATACACTAACAGCTTGGGGTAGATGGGTTAAAGTTCTTGAAGAGTTAGAATTAAAAGGAACGAACTTAGCAATCGAGGGTAAGATCGTTAGCCGTTTTTATAAAGCAGGCGGTGTTCCTAAATTGATATCAGAAATAGAAATCAACGACTTAACCTTAATCCCAAATAATTAATAAAAATCACACACATGACTACAGTAAGAAATCACATCACACTCATTGGCAACATTGGCTCATCCGCTCAAATAACACGTTTTGAAAATGGTAAAAGCATTGCCCGATTTAATTTAGCAACAGACAATACGTATAGAAGTAATAGCGGAAAATTCAGAAAAGACGTAGAATGGCACCGCGTTTTTGCTTGGGGAAACATGGCTGAATTTATTGAAAAATATAGCGAAAAGGGTAAAAAAGTAGCCATACATGGTCGGTTGGTGAATCGCTCCTATTTAACGCAAACAGGCGTTAAAAAAAGCATCACAGAAGTTGAAGTGAGGCAGATAATCGGGTTATAAAAACCAAACAATAACTCCAAAAAAGCAGTCTTTTAAATGGACTGCTTTTTTTCGTTAAAATAACTTCTTTGTCGAAGAAAAATCATTATTACTCCAGAGGTTATAACCGCATCAGCCACATTCCATATAGCAGGAAACACTTCTTTTCCTCCCAATACAGGAACCCAAATAGGCCAAAACGCTTGAAATTTAAACATATCAACAACATTCCCCATTAAAAACCCGGAGTTTCGCACCTCCCTTTTAAAACCAAAGCAATCAGCGAAAACACCAGAACCCTCCATTCCATTGTAAGGCATACAAGGATCAAAAGCAAAGTATAAATCATAAAACAGGGAATCTATTAAATTTCCTGTGGCACCTGCTAACACCAATCCAATGGCCACTAAAAACTCTGTTTTCGCACCTTTTTTTGCTTGATTATACAAATAAATGGAAATCCCAGTAATTGCTGCAATTCTAAATACACTTAACGCCAATTTATGCCAGACCTTGGATCCAAAGGTTGTTCCAAATGCCATTCCCGGATTTTCAATGTATTCCAGCACAAACCAATCTCCGAAAACAGAAACTGTTTCGCCGGGAAAAAAATGTGTTTTGATATAAATTTTAACAAGTTGATCAACCAATAAAACCGCCAAGATAATCCACCCAACAATCAATAATTGTTTCTTCACCATTTATTTGTTTTGTGCGTTTTTCGCATCAACACCCATCGTTGCGTGAGGAACCAAACGTAGTCTTTCCTTAGGAATTAACTTTCCTGTTACACGACAAACACCATACGTCTTGTTTTCAATTCGTATTAATGCATTTTGTAAATTTTGAATAAATTTTTCTTGTCGCGCTGCCAATTGCGCAACTTCCTCTCTTGACAATGTTTCAGAACCATCTTCCATCATATTAAAAGTTCTACCGGTATCGTCTGTACCATGGTCATCACTATGTGACAAAGACGCAATTAACAACGAGTAATGTTCTTGTGCTTCTTTAAGCTTAGCATTAATTAATTCTTTGAATTCAACTAATTCACTATCAGAATATTTGTTTTTTTCTTGACCCATTCTATTTATTTTAAAGATTGAAACACTCAGTACGCTTAGTTAAGTACAAATATAAATTAAAAAACAGAACTGAAAACAGCACACAATATTGTTGTAAAAAAGAAATAACCGACAAAAAGACTAACTTCGCTTTATGATTCGGTTTTTTGTGGAATATAGGGTGATTTGGTTCTTTCTTGGGCCCTTCCTTATTTTTATTTTTCATTTTTTAAACTTCTTTTCTAGTTCAATAGATATTCCTGAGACTCTTAATTTAGGGCTATTTGGTGACCTAATTACCTTTTCTCCTTTCTTTTCTCGTTTACTAGCGGGAATTCTCGTATTAATAAACGCGTTAAATCTTACACGTATTTTCAACGAAAATGAATTTTACGACAAAACGATCTACTCCACTGGGTTTTTATATTGTGTATTAATGAGCTTGTTTCCTAGTTTCTATTATTTCAATCCTATTTTATTAGCGCATGTGTTTTTAATCGCTGCAATTAGGGAGGCTTTATTACTCAAACAACAAGAAGGTGATCAAAAACATGTGTTCAATGGGGCTTTTTTAATCGGGCTTTGTTTCTGTATACATCCTCCGACAATAATCTATATTATACCGTTTTTTATAGCTGTTTTGAATTTAAAAGTAATTCAATTGAGAGATATCGTCTTGGCTATGGTTGGTTTGTCGATTCCTATTATTTATGTCGGGTCCTATTATTTTTTAAACGAAAAAATAATTCTAATTGATTTATTCAATGTCCCTTCTAAATGGAACATAATTGTTTTTGACTTACTTTTTGTGCTGATAATATTAACATTTCTGTTCCTACTTGCCTTTGTTAGTTTGCGGTCCAATGCTATAAAATCTACACTTCGTCTCCGTAAAATGATGGTTCCAGTATGGGTGTTTTTCATTTTTGGAATAATTATAGGTGTCTATGATTTGTTCTTTTTCGGGCAGTTTGATCGTTTTTCATTTGTTTTAATTTCATTGCCCTTTTTTATTAATTATGCCTTAACTAGCAGAAATTATCGCCTGTTTGCAGGTATTTTATTCTTTATCGCTATGGGGTATTCATTCGTTAAATTTTTTGCCGTTCTACCATTTGGGTAGCTATAATTTTAATTACCTTTGATTCGGTAATTTATTTGCCTAAAAAATATTTATAATGAAATTTGGTGTTGTAACCTTCCCTGGTTCTAATTGTGACCAAGATATGATTGATGTACTTCGTGAACAACTGAATCAACAGGTAGTAAACTTATGGCACAAAGATATCTCACTGCAAGGAGCGGATTTTCTTATACTTCCTGGTGGATTTTCCTATGGGGATTATTTGCGGTCTGGAGCAATTGCTCGCTTTTCTCCAATAATGAACGAAGTAATCAAACACGCTCAAAAAGGCGGTTACGTAATGGGTATTTGTAACGGATTTCAAATTTTGACCGAAACAGGACTTGTAGATGGTGCGCTATTACACAACAATAATCAACGTTTTGTTTGTAAAAACACTTTCCTAAAGCCCGTGTCAAAATCTGCTGCTATTTCCATTGATCTTAAAAACGACCGGTATAAAATACCAATCGCTCATGGTGAAGGACGTTTTTTTACCGATGAAAACACACTTAAGTCACTGGAAGACAATGATCAAATTCTTTTTCAATATTGCGACGAAAATGGAGTGGTTACAAATGCAAGTAATCCCAACGGATCATTAAACAATATTGCTGGTATTACCAATAAAGGCAAAAATGTTTTTGGGATGATGCCACATCCAGAGCGTGCTTCAGACCACTTATTAAGTAATGAAGATGGGCTATTCTTATTTAATTCTTTATTAAACCACTGTTAAACCACCATTTTAAAAATGAGAGTATTATTGCTTGGATCTGGGGGGCGGGAACATGCAATGGCATGGAAAATTGCTCAAAGCTCTATTTTAGATGCCCTATTTATTGCCCCAGGAAATGCTGGAACTCGAAATTTTGGTAAAAACATAGACCTTTCCCTCAATAATTTCATTCAAATAAAAGAGTTTGTTTTGCAAAACCAGATTGACATGGTTGTTGTAGGGCCTGAAGAACCTTTAGTAAATGGAATTCACGACTTTTTTTTAGACGATGACTTACTTAAAAAAATTCCAGTAATTGGACCACAAAAAGAAGCCGCAAAATTAGAAGGAAGCAAGGATTATGCGAAAGAATTCATGGCTCGTCACTCGATTCCAACAGCGAAATATGCAAGTTTCACAAAAGAAACACTAGAACAAGGATTGGTGTATTTGGAAAAAATGAAAGCTCCTTATGTGTTAAAAGCAGATGGCTTAGCAGCGGGAAAAGGTGTGCTGATTTTAGAGTCTCTTGAGGACGCTAAACTTGAATTGTATACGATCTTGTCGGATAATAAATTCGGTGATGCTGGAAAGAAAGTTGTTGTTGAGCAATTTTTAAGCGGTATCGAATTGTCCGTTTTTGTATTAACTGACGGAGATTCTTTTAAAATCTTGCCAGAAGCCAAAGATTACAAACGAATTGGAGAAAATGATCTCGGATTAAACACAGGAGGCATGGGGGCAGTATCTCCCGTTCCGTTTGCACAAGGCGCTTTTTTGGACAAGGTAACGAATCAAATCATTATTCCGACAGTAAAAGGGTTGAAAAATGATAAAATCCCATACAAAGGATTCATTTTCTTTGGGTTGATCAATGTCAAAGGAGAGCCTTATGTAATAGAATATAATTGCCGAATGGGCGATCCAGAAACTGAAGTAGTAATTCCTCGTTTAAAATCAGATATTTTAGATCTTTTTGAAGGGATTGCAACCAACACATTATCAGAAAGAGATATTCAATTTTTTGAACAAAGCGCAGCAACGGTAATGATGGTTTCAGGTGGATATCCAGAAAAACATAAATCCGGTTTACCAATTTATGGATTAAATAATGTTACCGATAGCTTAGTTTTCCATGCTGGCACAACGGCAGACGGCCCATCTATTAATACTTCCGGCGGCAGAGTGCTTGCAGTTACTTCATATGGTAAAAACATCGAAATTGCTTTAGCAAAATCATACGAGAGTATACAAAAAATCACTTTTGACGGTGCCTACTATAGAAAGGATATTGGTTTTGACTTGGTAAAATAAACCGAAATCAAATGACTAACGAAAGCACAAATTTTCTCATAATTATATTGTCCCTTGCTTCTTCCGCATTTTTCTCAGGGATGGAATTAGCCTATCTTTCCTCTAATAGACTAAAAGTAGAGCTTGACAAAACAAAAGGTACGATAAGTAGTAAAATAATCGGCGTGTTCTATTCGAGTGAATCTAATATGATTACGATGTTATTATTAGGCAACAATATTTCACTTGTGCTATTTGGTCTAGCTTCTTCGGAAATACTTAGTCCAATTGTGGGCAGCTACATAAATAGTAATGGATTAGTTTTAATATTTCAAACCGTTTTATCAACATTACTCGTTTTATTTGTAGCCGAATTTTTACCAAAAGCACTTGTTCAAATAAACCCCAATCGGTTTTTACAATTAGGTTCTGGATTTCTTTTTATTTTATACGTTTTATTGTATTTACCCTCGCAGTTTATGCTGTTTATTAGCGGCTCCTTGTTGCGATTAACAGGAACAAAACTTGAGAAAAACGAGAAAATATTTAGTAAGGTGGATTTGGAACATTTCATACATGAGATTCACGCTAAGATCTCCTCTGAAGCCCACTTTGGAAATGAAATTCAAATTCTTCAAAATGCCCTGGATTTTTCCAATGTTAAAGCACGTGATTGTATGATTCCTAGAACAGAAATTGTTTCTGTGGATGTAGACGACTCTATTGAGGTTTTAACAAATTTATTCATTAAAACAGGCCTGTCCAAGATTATTGTTTATCGTAACACCGTTGATAACATTATTGGTTATGTGCACTCATTTGAAATGTTTAAAAAACCTCAATCCATCAAACAAATATTAATGCCAATATCCTTTGTACCAGAAGCAATTCCAGGAAGTGAAATTCTTGAACAATTTACAAAACAAGCAGGAAATATCGCGGTTGTTGTAGACGAATATGGTGGGACCGCAGGACTAATAACTATCGAGGATGTAGTCGAGGAAATTTTTGGAGACATTGAAGACGAGCACGACAAAGACGACTGGTTAGAACAAAAAATAAGCGCTACAGAATATCTTTTTTCAGCAAGGGTAGAAATTGATTATTTAAACAAAACATTTGATTTAGGTTTTCCAGAATCAGAAGCATACGAAACACTTGGAGGACTGATTATTCATGAATTAGAAACGATTCCTGAGGAAGGAGAAAAAATTCAAATTAAAAACAAGGTGATTTATGTAGAGAAGGTGAGCGATAGAAAAATCGAACTTGTACGCATAAAAATCAATCCATGAAAAAGAGACTCTTCCTCTGTTTTATTTTAGCACTCCTTTTCAATCATAGTTCTCAAGCACAATTCAGGAAATCTTTTCGACTAAGCCATAAACTACACGAAATCTCAGGACTTGAATGTATTGGCGATAGTTTGCTTTTAGCACACAACGACGGGGGAAACGAACCGATAATTTATGTATTGAATCTTTTTGGGTCTATTTTAAAAGAATGTCGCGTGTTCAATGCGAAAAACACCGATTGGGAAGATTTGACAAAAGACAAATTAGGGAATCTTTATATTGCAGATATAGGTAATAATGAAAACAAAAGAAAAAAACTTCGCGTTTTAAAATTATCAATAATTGATATATTAACTAAAGATTCTGCTTCAGCAGAAATTTATCCTTTTTCATATCAGGAACAGACAGAATTTCCCGCACTACCACAAAACCGTTATTTTGATGCTGAAAGCATCCTCTATTTCAATGATAACCTGTGGATATTCACAAAATGTAGGACATTACCCTTTGATGGAAAAAGCTATGTATACACGATAAAATCCGAAAACTTGAAAAGCGGAAATTGGAAAAAAACACAGGAATTAATTCCCGGAACAAAAAGCTGGAAGACCGACTCATTTACTTCAGCAACAATAGATAATAAGGAACAAATACTTTGTTTAACTTACAATCGATTAATTTGGTTGACAACTAGTGAAATCGGGCTTAAAATTAACAAAACAAAGCGTTTTATTAGATATAATCAACGAGAATGCATAGCAGTATCATCGACTGGTATTATTTACATAGCAAACGAAGGCAATTGGTTACTAGGAAAACAACGATTAAGAAGGTATAAAAATGGATAAGCTCGTACTATCATCATACGACACAATACTCTTCGATATGGACGGAGTGCTTGTTGATTCAGAGCCCCTTTGGAAAACCGCCATGCACGAAGTCTTTAGTTCGCTTGGTTCAAACTTATCAAAATCCGATTTTCAATTAACTGTAGGTATGAGAATAGACCAGGTTATAAACTATTGGCAAGAAAAAGAACACTGGAAAACAACATCTTATATTATTGAAAATCAGATTATTAAAAAAATGATTGATCTTATTAATGAAGAAGGAAAATTAATAGCTGGAGTTAAAGAAACATTGCTTTTTGTAAAATCAAACAAAAAAATTGGACTGGCTAGTTCTTCACCTAGAGCACTAATTGAGGCAGTATTAAAGAAAACAGAGATAGAATCATTATTCGACGGGATTTTTTCTGCTGAAAATGAAACTCATGGTAAACCTCATCCCGCTGTGTATTTGACAGCAGCACACAATATGGGTAGTAATCCTTCTACATGTTTAGTTATTGAAGACTCCCTAAATGGAGTAATAGCAGGTAAAGCAGCAAATATGACTGTAATTTGTATTCCTGAAAAATCTCATCATCCAAATCCAAAACTAACTGTTGCCGACTTCCATTTCAATAATATGGAAGATTTGTTGATTTTCCTAAAATCTGAAAACAATCATTCGTAGGATTAATTCAAATTCTATTTCATTCAATTTTATTACTCGACTTTCGTAAGTAAAAACAAAAAAAACAAGCGTGCTATATAATCAACATAAATAAAACAAAAAATGGAATTCTTGATTGGTTATTTGTAAAGTCAACGAACTTTTATTCAAACAACAACCACATGAAATTAGTAACAACCATAAGAATAATTTAGTGTTCACTCTGACTAAGCACATTCAAAATCAATCCATCAGACAGAGAAATCCTGTTGAGGAAATTATTGATGGCGAAAACGTAAATGAAAAAATAGCTGAAGAATATCACAAATCAATGAAACATCATAATCACTAATTTGAAATATCATTTATTCAGATTCGAACAGAGTTCATTGTGTTTCCCGCGAAATGGTTTTGATTTAAATGTTTCACGTGAAACATTAACGGCCTAAATGAATTAATAATACAGAAATATCACTTGGTGAAACACCTGAAATACGAGCAGCATGACCGATAGTCGCCGGCATAATTGCAATTAACTTTTGCTTAGCCTCAATACTTATGCTTTTAATTTTTGAATAATCCATCGTGGCTGGAATTACTAGAGACTCCAATCGATCAAGTTTCAGCGCGTGCTCCTGTTCCCGCTCTATGTATCCTCTATATTTTATTTGAATTTCAGCCTGTTCAATGCTCTCGGTCAAACAAGAATCTGTCAACTCTTTTAACCCCGGTGAAACAGAAATTAAATCATCCATTACAATATGTGGGCGAGCTAGAAGGGATGCTAATTTAACTTGTTGAATAATTGGTGCACTATCCTTCTCAAGGAGTAAAGAATTAATATCAATTGGTGTTACACCTGTTTTCTTAAGTATGCTTAGTAATAAACTTGTTTCACTCACTTTTTTTTGAACACGATTAAGTTCGTTAACACTATTTAAACCCAAACCTAAGCCCAGCTCGGTTAAACGAACATCGGCATTGTCTTGACGCAATAAAATTCTATATTCAGCTCTACTCGTAAACATACGATATGGTTCATCTGTGCCCTTTGTAATTAAATCATCAATTAATACTCCAATATAAGCCTCGCTTCTTTTTAAAATAAATGGAGATGATTCATTTATTTTCAAATGTGCATTAATCCCTGACATTAATCCCTGACAAGCGGCTTCCTCATATCCCGTTGTTCCATTTATTTGACCTGCAAAATATAGATTTGAAATAAGCTTTGTTTCTAAGGTGTGTTTCAACTGAGTAGGGGGAAAGTAATCATATTCAATAGCGTATCCAGGTCTAAACATTTTAGCATGTTCGAAACCAGGAATAGTTCTCATTGCTCCAAACTGTACTTCTTCCGGTAAAGAAGTACTAAAACCATTAACATAGATTTCCACAGTGTTCCATCCTTCTGGTTCAACGAAAATCTGATGTCTATCACGGTCAGCAAATCTATCAATCTTATCTTCAATGCTCGGACAATATCTCGGTCCAGTACTCTGAATAGACCCATTAAACATGGGCGATCGGTCAAAACCCGTCCGTAATATATCATGTGTTTCATTGCTAGTATATGTTATGTAGCAACTTCTTTGGGTTTTTAAAGACTCCGTGTTTGAAAAACTAAACTTTGATGGGTTTAGGTCACCTAATTGTTCCTCCATTAAAAAATAGTTCAACGAACGACCATCAACACGGGGCGGAGTACCTGTTTTCATTCTACCAGAAGTAAAACCATAATTTAACAAATCTTCGGTTATGCCTGTAGAAGCCTTCTCGGCTACCCTACCTCCCCCAAACTGTTTTTCCCCCAAATGTATTAGTCCATTGAGAAAAGTACCATTAGTTAGGATGACGGCTTTTGCGTATATTTTTATACCTAGAGCTGTTTTAACCCCCTTGACAGTATTCTTTTCAACGATTATACCATTACAAGTGTCTTGCCAAAAGTCAACGTTCTTGTTTTGTTCAAGTAAAAGTCTCCACTCTTCAGCAAATTTCATTCGATCATTTTGTGTTCTCGGCGACCACATAGCTGGTCCTTTAGAGCGATTCAGCATTCTAAACTGAATAGCGCTTTTATCACTAACAATACCTGAACCGCCCCCAAGCGCATCAATTTCTCGAACAATTTGCCCTTTTGCAACTCCACCCATAGCAGGATTACAGCTCATTTGTGCAATGGTATTCATGTTCATTGTGACCAATAAAACCCTGCTTCCCATTTTTGCGGCAGCATTAGCCGCTTCACAACCAGCGTGACCAGCACCAACTACAATTACATCATAAAGTTCTAACATACCGATTGTTTCACGTGGAACAATTAAATTAAATATTTGTTTTCTAGCGATCGCATTCTACTCTCTTCTTCTTCCGTTTTATCTTTATGGCCACACAAATGAAGCACGCCATGTATCATAACTCGGTTTAGCTCAACCATAAAATCAGTTTGAAAGGTTTCCGCGTTTTCTCTTACGCGATCAATCGAAATAAATAAATCACCAGAAATAATATTTAATTCACAATAATCAAATGTAATTATATCAGTATAAAAATCGTGTTCCAAATGTTTTTGATTCAATTCTAATAAATATCCATCTGTAACCAAAATCACTGTAACATCACCCAAATCGAAACCTTCTTCTTGAATAACATTCGTAAGAGATACAATAAAAAATTCCGGCGCAAAAACCGGAATTTCTACATTAACTAATTCAATTTCAATCATTTAACAAAATATAGACTAACGCTCGATCCCGCATCATCAAATTCAACATTGTCAGATAAGCTCTTCATTAAAAAAATACCTCTACCATTTTCTTTTAATAAGTTTTCTGGAGCTGTTGGGTCTGGTAGGTTCGTAAAATCAAATCCTTTTCCGTGGTCTTTTACGTTAAAACAAAACTCTTCGGGCTGATCACCAACAGAAACATCCACTGTTAAATGCGTTTTGAAATCATTACCGTGCTGAATGGCATTATTAACGGCTTCTGTTACAGCAATTAAAACATTACCATAGGCGTCCTCTTGAACACCTAGATTTCCACAAACCCGATCTACTAAATTTTCTATATCTACCAACGCAGAAAAATCAGAGGGTATTTGGAGAGAATCAATAATTTTATATCCTTCTTTCATATATAACAATAAATTATTTTATATTGAAATACTGATTTGCTTTGTCTTTATAATACTTTCTATATAAAGGATCCGCAGAGCGAAGTATTTCTGTTTGTTTCAATTTTTCCTTGTTATACTCATCAAATCTGATTTTGTTACCAGAAAAGTCGTCTTTTCCGCTTTTTGATTCTCTTTTTTCTTCAAAACCTCTATCCATCAACGCTTTTTCACTTTCCAGAAGACGGGTTAATATTTGTTTTTGCCTATTAATTAAGTCAGAACTAAACCGTTTATTAACTAATTCCTTCTCCTGTTTCTCTAACTCTTTAATTAAAGGATCAAGTTGATTGCCCTCTCCTTTCCCTTCCTTATTCATTTGTTTTTTTAATTGTTCCAATCGTTGGCGTATGGCATTTTGTTCAGCTGCCATTTTTGAAATTTCTTTGTTACCTAATCCATTTAACTCACCTTCTCCCTCTTTTCCATCGGAACCACCTTTTCCTTTCTCGCCAGGTTTTTTCCCTCCCTCATTCTGTCCTTTTTGCATTTGTTCCAATTGCTTTTTTAGCATTTGCTTCATATCTTGTGAGGACATATTTTGACCCGATTTAGGCCGGCCTTTTTTACCCGGATTATTACATTGACCGGAACCATCCATCATACTTTGCATTTCTTTTTGCATAGATTGAAGGCTTTCATTAAGTAACAAGGCTAGATTATTATAAGATGTCATTACTAATTGTTGGTGCTGATTTAATTCTCTTCTGCGATGTTCATCTATATCATCTACCGCTAACTCATGATTTTTATCGATTGCTGCTAACTCGGTATCAATAAACGTAGCAATTTTGGGTTGGCGTTTTGCTAAAGCCAATAAACTATCTTTAATTATTTTTGTATCGTCTATAATAGTACGTTGTTGCCTACCGTATTTTTTATACGCCGGATCTGTATCACTTACTTTAATGAACTTACTCATAGTTTCTTCTTGATTAAAACTTAAGGTAATTAAACTTTCCAAAATATTTCGCAATAAATCAATATCCTCTTCCTGTTGTTGTTTGTTTGATTCTTGTTGTTGTTTATCTAATTGCTCTGCCAATTTTTTCATTTCATCCGCAGCGGATTTTTGATTTTCACCGGCCTTTTTTTCTTTCCCATTTTCTAGACCCTCTTTTGATTCTTTCATTTCGTCGGATATCTTCTCCTCTGATTTTTCTGTGTCACCCAATTCCATAGGTTTTTCTAATTTTTCGTTGAGTTTTTTTAATTCATTCAACTCTTTTTTAAGGTCTTCAAATCTTTTATTTAATTCATCTTGTTTCTTTATTTGTTCATCTTTCGTCAATTTATCGCTCTCAATATCTTTTTTAAGCTGTTCCTGCTCTTTGGCTAATTCTTTTAACTCTTTCTCTATGTCATCTATTTTTTCGTTCACCTGAAGCTTTTTTAGCATTTCTAAACTTCGATCCAGCTGCTTTTTCATGTCTTCAGCAGATTGATCAATTTTATCCAACTCTTTTTTAAGTTCCTGTTTATTATTTTCCTCCATCATTTTCATGAGATCATCCAACAGTTTTTTCAACTCATCATCCATCACATCTTCCAATAACTTCTCAACCATTTCTTGTTTTTCTAGCAATTCTTTATCTATTTCAGACAACTGATTTTTCTCTTGGATACTTTGATCCATTTTTTCTTTCAATTGTTCCATCGATTCTTGTAATTGTTGTTGTTCTTTCTTTAAATCTTCGACCTTATTGAGTTTATCCCAATCGGTTGACTTAGAATTCATTATTTCTTTTTTTAACTTCTCTACTTTATTTTGAAACTCTTGGGTTTGTTTAATAATGTCGGACATATTTTTTTGCATTTCTACCTGATCCTCTTCTCTATTATCGTTCAATTCTTCTAATGTGGGTAGTTCATAGGTGTAAGTCTGGGATTTAGTGAATTTACTTCCATTAACCCCGTCATTATCACCAACTATAAAATAGTATTCAATTCGATCTTTTAATTGAACACTCTCCCTTCTAAAATCAACAGCAAAATCAAAATTAGATTGCGTTCCATTCATCTGCTTTACTTGTAGTGTATTTGATTTAGTTTTTCCATTGGCAGAAATTAATGTATAAACAAATTTCAATGAATTCACCCCATAGTCATCAGCAACCTGACCAGAAAAATAACGTATTCCTTCCTTTATAGAATCGGAAAATTCCTCTACTTGTATAGATGGGAAAGCATCTTTAATAACTGAAACAATGAAACTAGTTGAATCAATTTTATTCGTTAGTGCATTTTTAAATTGAATCTTTCCTTTTGAAGAATCTTCAATTGGTTTCTGAACTATAATTTTTTGACTCAAAAATCGTTTTTGGACACCATTAAAAATAAAATCAATGTATTGCGTGTTTTTAGTTTCTATAAACCATTCAATTCTTGTACCCTCAGGTACTAATAAATCTCCTGCGTTTTTAATAAGTTCATTAGTTTTACGTAAGTATTTTGGATAAATTAATTGTGCTTCCATTTTACCTATTACAGCTTTACCAATTACTTTTAGCACATATTTAGAACTAGAAAACTCATTTCCCTGAATATAAAAATTGCTACTATTTTTAACTTTACGCATCCAACCAATAAATTGATTCTTAGCTGTTTTTTCCATTAAAAATTTACCGCTTTCATTAATGAGGTATAATTGATCTGGAAATTCAGATCCTTTCAACTGAATGACTACTTGAAAATCTTGTCCCTCTTCAATTTGAAGATTTAAAGACTGTAAGTGAAAAGTAAAAGGTGCTTGAGACTTATATTCTGAAGTATAATTTAAAACTCTTTCAGATCCTACTAAAACCCATGAAGGGGCAAATAAATAAATCGTTATAAATAACAAAAATA
>CAMAQX010000002.1 GCA_945860455.1 Lishizhenia tianjinensis | reverse complement strand
ACATGAAAAAAACTTTTTTTATCACAGCATGTATGATGGTTTTATCATCATTCTCAATGGCTCAAAAATATAATAATGAACTACTGAAAAGTTACACAAAAAGTGAAATTCAATCCATGGATGTGGAGACGTTACAAGCATTAGAATATGGAGTTGAAAACGCAATTTATTTTATTGCAATTCCAAAGGAAAAACAATCAAATTTGCTAGCAATCAAAAATCCAAATTCATCTTCTAAATATACTGATTTAGGGTTGAAAATAATGAATGAAAATCAATATTTTGAAATAAAAGAAATAAACCAATTAATGGTAGTTAAATCTTTATTTGTTTTGAAAAATGAATTAATAAACAAGCATAAAAATTAAGATGAAACATATTTTTACATTTGTTTTTGCTCTATTAGCTGGGATTTCTTTAGGTCAAACTGTTACAATGGGAGATGCTGGATTTTTACAAAGTAATCCAATTGACTGTAATACATTTGGAATTGTAGGCACTAACTTTCAAGACCCCGGCGGCACTGGTAATTACCTACCTAATTTCAATGACACTACTGTTTTTTGTCCAAATTTAACTTTAGGAACTAAAGTAACTTTAACTTTTGCAATTAACGCAGGTTTTGAGTTTAACGTTGATGGGTCAGATTTTATTTATGTTTATGATGGGCCAACAACAAGCTCACCTTTGTTAGGGATTCATAATTCTGTAACTGATCCAACAGGTTTTGCATACCAAGCATCTTGGAATAACCCATCAGGTTGTTTGACGGTGGTATTTATTTCAAATGGTGTAACTGAAGGAACAGGATGGCTTGCGAATGTGCAATGTGGTAATCAGTATCAACCGTTTGAAGGACATATCGAAGCTTATGTCAACGGAACAGGCCCAAATGCACTTAATCCTTTAGATACAGGATATGTTGATGTTTGTTTCGGTGATAGTATTTTGTTCATAGCCAAACCGATTTTTCCTAATTCCATTGAAACAACGGGTTATGGTTACTCTCAAAATGTGAACACAAATATTGTTTTTGATTGGGATATTACAGATGGTGGAACTTATCCACAAAATGATTCAATTTGGTTTACGCCTCCAGCTAGATCCGGTTATCTTGTTGATGTGAAAGCAACTGATCAATTTCCATTGAGTGAACGCGTTAGATGTAAAGTTCGCGTGTCTTTACTGCCTAGCTTTGCTGGAACTGGACCTTTGGAAGATTCTGTTTGTTTGGGATTAAACACAGAATTAATTGGGGGAGTTACAACTCTAGATACTGTTGGTGTTACAATTCCACCGGGTACGTTTGAGTTGGGAGGTAATTACGCCGGATTAACCTATTTACCGGATGGTTCGGGTCAACAATATACTGCTCCTATCAATATATCTGGTTTTCCTACTGATGCCACTATTTCAAATGATCAAGATTTGAACCAAGTATGTATCACCATGGAACATTCTTATTTGGGTGATTTGGAAATTTGGCTAGAATGCCCATCTGGGCAAATTGTACCATTGGTTAATTCATACGGTGCAGGAGCAATCCCTGGTGGAAATAGCGGAGGAGGAACATTCTTAGGTCATCCAATTAATGATTCTGGAGGTGGTGGTCCGGGAGTTGGATGGGAATATTGTTTCAGTTCTGTGTTTAATACAATTACTGGTTCAATGACTGCAAATTTAACCAACACAGTTGCAGTTGCATCTCAACCACCTTTATCGGCAGGAACTTCAATAGATCCAAGTGATACTTACCAGCCTGAAACAGCGTTTTCTACCTTTACTGGTTGCCCAATTAATGGAGTTTGGACAATTCACGTTCAAGATAATTTAGGAATTGATGATGGATATATTTTTGAATGGGGTTTATTTTTTGATGCCTCTTTCTTCCCTGGATTAGGTAGTTATCAAACAGAGGTGGATACGAGTTGGTGGAGTGCTGATCCAACGATTATTTCTGGGCAAACAGATACGTTATTGATAGTTCAGCCCAACCAAGTTGGTACTTATGGTTATACGTTCAACGTAATTGATAATTTTGGTTGTCAATATGATACTACGGTTGCATTTGTTGTATTGCCGTTAGCCAATATCTTTGAGGATACAATTGCTTGTAATGACTATTTTCAAGTTTCTGGAACGACAGCTTTTAATGGTGGTGTATGGTCTGCAATAGATACAGCAATCAATTTTTCAAACAGCACAAGTAATAATCCTATTGTCGTCACTTCGACCCCGGGAATTTATGAGGTGGTTTTTACGGATAATCAGTGTAATTATTCAGATACAGGACGAATTGAATTTCCTCCCCACCTTTTCATACAACTTTTGGATACAATTATTTGTCAAGGAGCAAATTTCGAGTTAAATCCATTGACAGTAAATTCGGGAACCCTTCAGGCGGGATATAATCCAATGTATTTCTTCGTGTGGGACAATGGGTCAACGGATTCTATTCGAATAGTAAACCAACCAGGAAATTATGTTGCTTCCCTATCGAATGTTTGTTATACCGTTTCTGATACAGCAACTATTGGAGATAAAGTGTGCGAAATTACAGCTCCAAATATTGTAGTCTTATCTTCTCAAGCTGGGAACAACCTGTTTTTTGTTAATTATAGTGGATTAGAGGCGTTCAACTGTGCAATCTTAAATAGATGGGGTAATAAAATATACGAATATACAGATCCGGCGGGTGGTTGGGATGGAAAAACCCAAGGCGGAACGCTAGTAGAGGAAGGCGTGTATTTCTATAAAATAAATGCAACCCTTCAAGGAGGAGAGGATATTCAATTGCATGGATTTGTTCATTTGAAGTATTAAGAGCGAAAAGCGGCTAGTTTTTTTCGATATACATATTAAAAAGGATCTATTGAGGTCCTTTTTATGTTTTATGCTAATTCGTTGTTCATTATCATAGAATACTTCAATTATGCTCCAATAACTCTTAAGAGATTAAATTAAGAACTTATGCTGTTAGAAATCTCAACTGTTATCACTGTTTGAATTAGGTTAGAAAATCATTTCTTCAAGACTTTATTACAAAGTTGACTTACCAATCTTACTCATCCAATTTTAAATTAGATTTTTTGAGATCAATTTTCCCTTTCGGTTTGAGAAATTGGTAATAGGTAAAGTCTTGTTTTGTCTTAATCCCTGTTCCATACAATATCGCTTCAGGTGTTTTAATCGTAACCTTTGATAATGTGTAAATAAGACTATCTTTTTGTCTCCAATCCAAGCGTTCGGTTTCTAAAGATTGTTTTTTCTTGATGTTGTAGAGCTTTACTGAATCCTGAACAAACATTTCCCCTTTAGTAAAATTAATTTCACCGTACAAAGCAGTTAAAACAGATACAATTTCTCCTTTAGATGAATAAAAATTAACTTGAACCTTGTCTTTGAGTTTAGTGATGGATTCTTTTTTGCGTTCAATTTCAGTTATTTTTGAAATCACCTCAATTTTAGCTTTCCCAGAATCTAAATAAATTACATCTAAATCTTGAATTACTTCGTTCGGTGTTTTCTCATTATAAGTAACTTTCTCTATTTCATCTAAGTCATTAACACAGGATGATATTGAATATAATAAAAAAGATGTAAAGACCAGAATTACTAATTTCAAATTTATTTAGGTATATTTTAAATTATAAATCTACTGATCTTCCCCAACAACTTAAAAATTGAGATTTAGGATTTCCTGCATCAAATTTTTCATCTGCAGTTGGTAATTGTGACCTGTAAGAGCCAATTAATCCTCCTACA
Organism: Lishizhenia tianjinensis; assembly: GCA_945860455.1. Classification (GTDB taxonomy): domain Bacteria; phylum Bacteroidota; class Bacteroidia; order Flavobacteriales_D; family Crocinitomicaceae; genus UBA952. Next base: position 35,058 of record CAMAQX010000002.1, on the reverse strand, counting down.
TTTGCACCTGCACTTTGAGCTTGTTGAAGAAGATTAACAGCGTGATAAAAATTACACTTTCTTTCAAAGGTTGTAGAACCACAGCTGTTTGCTAATTGTCCAACGCATTGACCAGCAATTTTTAAACCATCTCCACGGTATTTCCCAGAAAGTCCCATGGCTGCATTGTAGGCAGATTTATAGTTACCACCGTTAAACATAGATAAAACTCGGTTATACTCTTGAGCAGCAATTTTCTCTTGTACTCGTGTAATCTCCGCTTCAATTTCTTTTTTCTCTGTTTCGTTTTTAGCCATTCCACGCGCTTCTTTGAATAAATTCATGGCATCCGTAGTATTTCCTTTGAAACTTACTAATTTAGCTTTTACAAGTACAGATTTATATGATCGATCAATTTTCAATAACGTATCAATTAAAATCACATATTCATCTGAAGATGTACAATCTTTATCTTCTAAAATTGAAATAAGATTATTGACAGTCATCAATTTTTGATCTTTATCTTGTGGTAATGCTTTCAAATAAACGGATATTTCAGGTAATATATCTTCACAAGATTTTATAACTAAATTTAAAGTGTTCGTTAAATAATTAGGTGTTTCTTCCTTTAGTGCTTTATCAACACATATTTTGTTTAAAATAAAATATTCAGAAATCATTCTTGCTTTTACTTCTGGTTGTTTTTCTGTAGATGCATTCAAATACATGTTGTAAATGTTTAAGTAATAATTTTTTACAACTTCATCATCTAATTTGATAGTAGCATCATTGATTGCTTTCTGAAAGAAAATATCGGCTTTTTCCCTGTTTATATTACTGCCTTTAAGGTAATTAGAAGCTCGGATGTTGTTTTTAGCATCGTTGATTCCTTTAGTATCCATTCGCTCCAATAAATTATTCAAGGAGTCGTAATAAATTTTAGCACTAGCGGTATCTCTTTTAATCAAATCATTCAATACGCGTTGAACGAATCGATAATTTTTCAAATCAAAATCTGGGCATAATTTTTCAGCTTTCAATCGAAATTCAAGTTCTTTTCTATATTCACTTATTGACGCGGATGTATTGTTAATTGAATCCATCGTCATTGCTGCTTTTTTTGCTCTCTGAGCATCAAACAATGGTTTTTTACCTGCACCGGTTGTTAAACAATCTGACGTTTGCGCATTTAAACCTAAAGTGGTGAATAATATAACGCTAATTACTAATGATTTCATACTGTTAATCTAATTTTCTTTTTCTAAACCATTTATCAAAAACTGAAGGCGACAAAATCACCCCGAAATTTACAGATGCATAATTCTCAATTAAAGAATATTCAACATTTGTTTTATTTGAACCCAATGTCACCCCAAAATTAACGGATGAAAGTGACTGTTGGGCAAATATTGGGAGGCCAATTCCAAAGGTTATGCCAAAATGATTGTTTTCTCTTTCGGAATCTAAATATGTTGATTTTTCTTGGAAAAACCCAGATCGGTAATATATCCGTTCATAGAATTTTGTTAGCGAATTATTTTCGTAATAATTTCGTTCTGGTATCCACTGTATACCAAAACCAAACCGTTGATTTGTAGCGAGATTAGAGATTTTTGTAAGCGTATCAAATTTTTCAGAATAGTTGGAATTATTCACGCTTGCTAGATTTCCTAAAATCTTAAGTTCTGAGTTTAATTTTCTGTTGTTTTTTACAAGGTTTTTAAAATTTAAGGTGTACTCAAATCCTACTTGCATTGAACTTGGCATATGAACCCCGCCATTAGCCGTGTAATATGAAATGGTGTCATAGAATTTTTCATTGAAAACATTACTTGAGTAATACAACCCATTGCTATATTTTGAATTAAATACCTGATTGGGTTCAATTGAGAAACCTATGTTAACCTTAGAATTTTTAGAAATTTTTTGTTGAAACATGGCACCAATTTGATAGTACCACGAGGAAAAATTAAGTTGAGTTTTTTCCACACCTCCTTGGAGAGAATTACTGGTTATCAGTCTACTGAGTCTATCATTGGATAAATTCCCAAACAACAATCCTGCATTGGCGCCAACAGATAACTGAGTTGACTTGAGCTGAATTAATTTGAAGCTCATTCCAAAAAAAGCAATTTGAGTACTTCCAATTCCTTTGTAGTCATATCGAATGGAATCTGTTCCAGTGAAAATTTTATCAGTAAAATTGTATCCTCGATAACTATATGGTTTAAATCCAAAAGCCAAACCCATTCGCGGGTGAACCCTCATTCCAATTGCTAAATGATTTATATTGCTAAAAGCAGTAACTGAGCTATTTCCATTTTCCGAGTAGCGTGAAAAGTTGCCATGAATTCCTGTCGATAGCAAAGTGTATCCAGAACCCAAATCTGAATAACTAGCTGGATTATTAAAATTAATTACTCCCGAATCCAAAAAAGCAACAGTTGTATTACCTAGCGCCTGGAAAATTGGATTTGTTTCAATTGACATCTTCCCCATTCCATAATAAGATAAGGGTGAGGTAGTTAAAACTTGTGATTGTAAGAAATTTAAGTTCAGAAACATGTATAGCATCAAGATGCTTTTATTCTGCATGGAACTTATAAAGTTGATATAGCCCTTCAATTGTTAAATTTTGTTCGACAAAGATGTTACTTTTCTCGGGGAAATCAAAATAAATTAGATCGCCGCCAGTAAGAATAACTGTTAATTTTTCAAATTGTTGCTCATATTTTGCAATCATCCCTTCGATTTCGCATTGCATTCCTTTCATAACCCCATTTAATAAACTTGCATGCGTCGATTGTCCAATTAGTTCAATTGACTCGCTGGGTTTAATCAACGGTAAATTAGCAGTTCCATTATGCATCGCTTTAAATCGCAAATTCACACCCGGACTTATTGATCCGCCTAAATAATATTCATGTTCATCTATAAAATCAAATTTAATGCATGTTCCAATATCTACAACTAGAATTGGGGTTGTTATTCTTTTCGCTAGCGCACCGCAAACATTGCATGCACGGTCCATACCCCACGTTTCTGGTGTTTGATAATAACTTTTAAAAGGGAAGTTAGTGTTCTTGTTTAATTCAAATTTAATGGTGGCATTATTCATTATTTCATTTCGTAAATTTTCATTGGCAACAGATGATAATGCAATGTTTTTACTTTGGATTTTATCTATAATGATTTGTAAATTGTGTAATGAGATTCGCTCAATGTATTGTAGTTTCCCATCAACAACTAGAGCGATTTTTACAAAGGAATTTCCAGCTTCAATAACGTAATCAATCATTCTCTAATTATTTTCCTAGCGCAGAACGTTTAAATGACCGGTTAATATTTCGGTTTCAGTGCTGTTTCGTTTATATTTTAATAACCAAGAATAGGTTCCTTGTTGAACTTTTTCTCCTTTGAATTTCCCGTCCCACCTAAAATTTTTATCCAATGATTCAAATACTAATTCACCCCATCGGTTGTAAATATATATTTCAGCTGAATTAACGCCAATGAAACTTGCTGCAAAATACTCATTGATTCTGTCTTCATCTGGAATGAAAGTGTTTGGAATATATATATAGAACTCTTCAAAAATATAAATTGGTTTGGTTATACTGTCAATACAGCCTTTTGAATCGGTTGCGACAAGCGTTATTACATAATCTCCGGAAGCACTAAATGTATGTGTTGGATGTACTAAATCTGAATATCCTCCGTCACTAAAATACCAGTCGTAAACATATCCATTTATCGTTAGATTTTGAAACGAAATGGGAAGGCCTTCAATCAAATTCAAACTGGATATGGCAAAGTTCGCCTCTGGTTTTACCACAATTACTTGGGCAATTGTTGGTATACTAAATGTTTGACAATCGTCTGATACTTCGACTAAATAGTTGCTTGTTCCTGTTGGATTGACCCAAATACCATTAGTTGTATCACCATTTAATGCCCAGTAATAATGGTAGTTTCCATATCCACCAACTGCCGAAACCGAAATGTAAGCACTATCACCCGGACAAATTTCAGGTACATTATTCACTGAGGTTAATAAAGGAGGACTTGTGATGATGTAGGAGATTGTATCGCTCAATGATGTTCCACACCCATCCTCGACAGTAATGAAATAAGTTGAACTAGTACTTGGTGTCACAATAATTGAATCCGAAGTACTTATCGAATTACCGGTTGTGCTCCAGGAATAAGAATATGAACCAGACCCACCAGTTACGATAGAATAGAAAGTAGTTGGAATATAGGGGCAAATTTCTGTGACATCATTAGAGACAGTCATTTGTAAAGGTTGAAAAACAGGAACACTTACTAATACCGAATCTGAGGCTAAGTTATTTGTACACTGACCGGTAACACTAACGGTATAAAAACCAGTGGTGGTAGGAGACAATGAAATGCTGCTCGAGGTTTGGCCGTCGTTCCACAAATAGGAGTAAGGCTGTAAGCCTCCAAGGACGGTTGCAACTAGAGTTATGTTATCTCCAGGGCAAAAAACAATCGGGTCATTTATTTGAACGGAAATGGGTTGAATATCCTCAATAGTAAGGGTTAAGTTTAAAGGAGTTATATTTCCACACGGATCAGTCAATAAAAAATCCATAGAAATAGTTTCAGAACCTTCTGTTAAAATATCAGCCAGGGTGTTTATAGTGAAACTTATTGTAGAATCGCCAGGTGAAAATGTAATACTTGATGGAATTCCTGAATAATCTATATTGGATGTTGCCGTTCCGTTAACTTGAATCGGTATCGTTAAGCTGCTGTTTATGTTATCTTGTCTTGAAAGAGTAATTATACTAGAAACGCACCCCTCAGCCATTATGCTAGGACTATTAAAAAGTGTATCTGAAATAACATAATCAACAGCAACAGGTGTTTGAGAAGATAAACTATTTGCCTCCAAAAAAATCCCGGAATCCCATTCACCATCCCCCACATCCGCAATTGCAAGAACTAAATGATAGGTTTCTCCACATTGCACTTTTGAAACAGCATCTAAAACATCAGTAAATCCATCATATTGTATGTAAAATGGATTTCCGTTATATGGGGGACTATTACCGTCTCCGTTAAAGTTAAAAAAACTTGAGTTTGTAATCGCATTCACATTATTTATCGAAACGATACTTCCATTTGTTGGGAGCTTTGCAATATTTTCTAGTCCGATTATTCCTGGTCCAGAGATGAAAAATCCAAAAACATCATTGAATCCCGAACTGTTAGGAGGAGCGAATTCGGGGTATTCATCTGACCCAAAAACATATTTGAAACGAACAGTGTCTGAATATGGAATAAAATCAAATTCTAATATAGCCGCATTATAGGTCTGAGTTCCATTAAGTAAACCAGTAAGCATTGCAGACCCACCCATATTGTTATCCATTCCTGCACCAGCTTGATTGTTGGGCCCTTGTGGCCCAGCGCCTGTATTTAATACTGTTCCTGTGGTCATAACAATTCCCTGACTAATCCCTAAATTGGTTCCTGTAGCGGTAAAAGCTCCAATGGATGTGGGGCTTCCATTAAATGAAATATTTGAAACAGTCACCCCAGGACCTAAAAGAACGTTTTGTACAAGTCCGAGTGGAGACATAGAAACACTGGTATTAAGTTGACTACTTCCACCAAAAAAAAGTAGAAGTGCAAAGATTACAATACCAAATTTGAGAAAACTCATATTAATTGGACGAATATTAATAAGAAACGTTGTTTAAAACTAAAGTTTTTACAACAACTTATTAGGAAGAACGAGATGTAGTTAAATATGTTTCGATTCGTTAAAAATCTTTACCGTATACATGAATATCGTTATGATTTTCTTCAATCTTATCTTTAATCATTTTAATGGATTTGGCTAAAATGAAAATCTCTACACCTGCATTATTTTGAATCCATTTCCAACTAAGTGGCTCGTCCTCAACGGCTAAGGCGATATGGAAGTATAAATCAAAATTATTGACTAGTAACCACGCTTGTGCTTTTTTATTTCCTTCAGCAGCATTTATCAAACCCATTAAATGAGGAAATCCATTTTGCATGAGCCAATTTCGTGCATCGTCTTTTAAGTAAATAGCATAGGTAGCCATTATTAGTTCTGGGTATCCATTTTCACTCAACCAAATCGTAAAATTATCATCGCCTTCGATAGCTTTTGCCCATGCAAGCACAATTTTAGCTGGATAATCAATTAATTTAGTGTCCAAAAACTTAAAATCGTTTTCAGTTAGTTCCTGTTTCTTATTTTTAAAAAACTTCATTCCCGAAATTAGATAAGTTCAAGTTCAATTTGTCGTTTATTCGGTTTAACATCAGAAATTCGAACCGTTACGCGGTCTCCGAAATTGAATTCCTTTTTCGTTTTTGCTCCAATAATTCGAAAGGATTGTTGTTCGAAATAATATCGATCACCCGGAATCTCTTGAATTGCAACCATTCCCTCACAAAAATTTTCATCCATTCGAACAAATAAACCGTGATCGGCAATTCCCGTTATTGTACCAGCAAATGTTTCCCCAATTTTATCCATGACAAATACTGTTTGGAAATATTTAGATGACTCCCTTTCCGCGTCAGAAGCTTTTCGCTCTGTTTTTGAAATGTGTTTACAAATATCCTGGAGTTCGTTCGATTTATGGTGTTTTTTGGTCGTTAATTCCTCTAATAAAATCCGATGAATCATTAAGTCTGCATACCTTCTAATGGGTGAAGTAAAATGACTATAGTATTCAAAAGACAAGCCATAATGGCCAATATTTTCAGTGTCATAAATTGCTTTTGCCATCGTCCGAATAGACAATGATTGAATAAATCCAAATTCTGAAGAATCTTTAATTTTCTCAAAAAGAGTATTTAAACTTTTGGCAATATGTTTCGGATCAAAATTATCAAGTGAAATATCGAATTTATCAAGGAATACTTTTAATTGTTCTATTTTCGCTGGATCCGGTAAATCATGTATTCGATAAACCGAGGTTGGTGGAGTATGATTTTTGCGGGGTTTCCCTATGAATTCAGCTACTTTTTTATTCGCAAGTAACATAAATTCTTCAATAAGTTTGTGTGCATCTTTCGATTTCTTAACCATAACAGCAGCTGGATTTCCTGAGCCATCCATTCTAAATCGTATTTCCTCAGATTCGATGTTTAACGCTCCTTTACTCAATCGAATCGAACGATAGTGCTTTGCAATTTCATCGAGTTTAAGAATTTCTTCTGAATAGACACCTGTTTTTGTTTCAATAATTTCCTGGGCATCTTCATAAGAAAATCGATGATTAGAAAAAATTCGAGTTTTCCCAAACCATTCTGAAACGATAGAAAATTGTTTGTCGAATTCTAAAACTACTGAAAAACAATATTTATCTTCATTTGGCCGAAGGGAACAAGCTATGTTTGAAAGTTGTTCAGGTAACATGGGAATAACGCGATCTGCTAAATACACAGAATTTCCTCTTTTTCTTGCCTCCATATCTAATGGTGAGCCTGGTCTAACATAATGACCAACATCGGCAATATGAATTCCGATTTCAAAATTTCCAGTTGGTAAAACGTGAAATGAAAGGGCATCATCAAAGTCTTTTGCGTCAATCGGGTCGATGGTAAAAGTGGTAATTTCTTTAAAATCCCTTCTCAATGTCACTTCCTCTTCAGATACTTCTGTTTTAGTTGTTTCAGCTTCAGTTAGAACTTCTTCAGGAAATTGAAATGGAATTCCATTAAAACAAAGAATCGAAATCATTTCTGCATCATGGTCATTTCGATTGGAAAGAACTTCGATTACCTCGCCCCATAATTTACCATTTGATTGCCAATGCGTGATTTTAAGAATAACTTTATCGCCATGTTTCGCTCCATTGAGAAAGTCCTCCTCTATATTTATTTCACCGCCCAATTTTGGGTTATCTACAATAAGGCGAGGTTGTTTCGTATTGTAACGAACTTTTCCAACCACATGAGTTCGCTCTCTTTTTAATACTGAAACAACTTCTCCTTCAATTCTTCGGCCGCCTGATTTTAATATACGAATTTCAACTTCATCACCATCCATTGCATTTCCAAGATTATTTGGTCCAACAAATACATCTTTTGATTGTCCTTCTATATTGACGAATCCAACTCCACTGTTTACAATGGTTAGGTTTCCGATTAGGAGACTTTCGGTTGTACTAAGACTAAATTCTGCATGACCAACTCGTTTAATTTTTCCTTGTCGCGATAGCTCTACTAGTTTTTCAAAAATTAATTTGCGTAAACTAGGGTCTTTGATGGTTAACATTCCACAAATTTGTCGATGAGACAAAACTTTGTTTTTGTGAGAAGTGATTAGTTTTAAAATTAATTTATCGTAAGGGATAGAAGAATTTGTAGGTTGGGTTTTTAACGCGCTCTTATTTTTTGCCATTTAGGATGGTTTTATACCATTTTCAAGTTTTTCATTAATCGATTCTTGGAAGATTAATAGCTTGTTTTACAACAGTAGAAAGTGGATAGCTTTTTCTTAGTTTTGAATGAATGTCATCCGCCTCAGCTTTTGATCTATAATCACCAGCATCTAGATAGAAGTATGGCGTTCTGTAAGCAACGTAGGTGTCCACTCCTGGAAATTGTGAAATGAAATTTCTACGTTGGCTGTCGATTACAGTTTTTTCCGAATCAAAAGAAATGTGTAACCTGTAGCCCATGTAAGATCCTCCAGATTTCCCTCCAACAAGTCCTAATATACGGCCGTCAGCAATAACTTTCGTTTGAGTATGGCATTTGCCTAAAAAACAAAAAGTTAAAGAAAAACAAACAATTGAAAGTGAAAAATTCATAAGCGATTTCGTATCTAAGACAAAGATATTAATTATTTATTCAAGAACACCAACATTCCACCCGTTAAAAAACCGAATCTTATTTAGAATGATTTTAAATTAGTAAAAAAATAATTAAAATTGTCATCATTTTGTCATAAAATAGGAACAATCTTCTAATTTTGCGGACGCCTAACTGCGTAAAATTGCGTTAAAGGGCAGTAAACTAAATTGTAGAAATAAGTGAAAATATCTTACAATCAGATGCTTAGAATCATTAATCAATGGAGTCACGGGTTTCTTGCTATTGCATTTATTACCGTAATGTCTTTATCCAATGCACAGGATGCAGCCAAAATCAAAGTAGATGGCGGAGGATTATTTAAAGCAAAATGTGCAAGTTGTCACCAACCTCACAAGGACGGTACCGGCCCTAAATTATTCAAAGCTCGCGACAAATGGTCAGCTGGTGGAGCAAAAGAAGGTTCTATTTACACTTGGGTAAATAACTGGCAAAATGCTGCAGCCACTGATCCATATGCTATGCAGGTTTCTCAAACGAAGCCAACGGCAATGTCTGCCTTTCCTGAGTTAAAAAAAGAAGAAATAGATGGTATTTTGGATTATGTTGATGCTCAACCAGAACCAAGTGCTGGTGGTAATGATAAATCCAAAGGGGGAGTTGTTACAGGGGAAGCTGAAGGTGGTGAGTCGGAGGGTAATTCCTGGACTTGGATTTTATTAGGTGTTATATTTGTTACAGTTATTCTTGCTGTAGGAGGTGTTAGACGTCAATTAAATCATGCGGTTAGAGAAAGTGAAGGGAAGCCTGTAAAAGATCATGAGACATATTTTTCTGAATTAAAAACGGTTGCGTGGAAATATAGATTGCATGTAGGTCTTGCATCTCTTGTGCTTGTAATATCAATTATTGTGGCATTGTTTCAAAGTTTGTTTACAATAGGGGTTGTTGAGTCGTATCAGCCAAGTCAGCCTATAAAATTTCCACACAGTGTTCATGCTGGCGTTAATGGAATTGATTGTAAATACTGTCATAGTTCTGTAACTAAGTCGAAATCAGCGGGTATTCCAACTGTTAATGTTTGTATGAATTGTCATAAGCAAATTAGTGGTGAGGGTAAACCTTATGCTGCAGAAATTCAGAAAATTTATGATGCAGCCGGTTTTTCAAATGGCGAATATAAAAACCCTTCGAAACCGATTGTTTGGAATAAAGTTCATGTTCTACCAGATCACGTTTATTTTAACCATTCTCAACACGTAGTAGTTGGGGGTGTTGATTGCAAACAATGCCATGGTGATATGACTAAATTAAAAGAAGCTGTTAAAGTTCAACCAGTTGCTGAATTGAATAAAGTTGAAGGAAATATCAAATTATCAAAACCAACTTTAACAATGGGGTGGTGTATTGAATGTCACGATAAAAAAGAAATTTCAAAAGGTCCAGTGTCTGACAAAAAAGATGGTTACTATAATGAAATTCATAGACGTTTATTAAATAATGATAAATCACTTTACCGTAAATATTTGAAAGATAATAAGGTTAGTGTAAGTGAATTAGGTGGTTGGGAGTGTGCAAAATGCCACTATTAATAGAAGGAAAACAGCGTTCGTATAAAAAAGAATGATGATGACAAGAAAATATTGGAAAGGTTTAGAAGAATTGAAAGAAACTCCAGAATTCTTAAAATCGAAAGAGCAAGAGTTCCCTGCTGAAATGTCAGTGGAAGAGTTTTTGGGTGATGATCAATTAGCTGAAAAATCAACTGCTCGAAGAGACTTTTTAAAGTTTCTAGGTTTTTCTGTTGCAGCTGCAACGGTTGCTGCATGTGAAGCACCAGTGACTAAAGTAGTTCCATATGTTAATAAGCCAGAGAATGTTACTCCCGGGATGCCAACATGGTATGCATCAACTTATTATGATGGCAATTCTTACGCTAGTATTTTAGTTAAAACGAGAGAGGCTCGTCCAATTTACATTAAGGGAAATCGAGATTTTGGGATTACTAAAGGTGGAACAAATCCTCAGGTAATTGCTTCTGTACTTGGGTTGTATGATAGTTATCGACTTCAAAAGCCAACAATATCTAAAGTTGCTAAATCTTGGTCAACAGTTGATTCTTCTGTCACAGCAGCATTAGGTTCTTCGAAGAAAACAGTATTGTTAACTGGAACCGTGATTAGCCCTTCTCTAAAACTTGCAATTGCTTCCTTGTCTTTGAAATTGGGTGAAGGAAAATTTGAGCATATTCAATATGATGCGGTTTCTTATCGTGCTATTCGATTGGCTAATTTGGAAAATTTCGGTCAATCATTGATTCCGGCTTATGATTTCAGTAAGGCTAAAACAATAGTGTCCATTGGAGCTGATTTTCTAGGTACGTGGCTTATGGCTAATTTGTATCAAACTCAATACGGCATAACGAGAAATCCAGATAATAAATGGATGTCTAAGCATTTCCAATTTGAATCAGTTATGTCAATCTCTGGAACAAATGCTGATTATAGAGGGATGATAAAACCTTCTGAAGAAGCAAATGTTTTATCTTATTTAATTAAAGCATTCGGTGGTTCCGTTTCACAAGCTTCTGATTTGTCTAGTCAAGCTAAATCAATAGCTGACGAAGCAATTAAATCATTAAAGTCATCTCGTGGAGAATCATTGGTTGTAGCTGGATCTAATAATAAGTCTATTCAATTATTGACAAATAAATTGAATAATTTACTTGGTGCATATGGAGTAACAATAGATTTGACTAAGCCAGTTCACCTATTTGATGGTGACGATACAAAGGTAAATTCGTTGGTGAAAAGTGTACTTGCTGGACAAGGCCCTGAAACATTAATCTTTGCTGGTGTTAATCCAGTCTATTCTTTACCGAATGGTAAGATGTTTGGTGAAGCTTTATCCAAAACTAAAAATACAATTGCAGTTGCCTCTCACATGGATGAAACTGCATCTAAATGTCAAATTGTTTGTGCAGAAAGTCATGCGTTAGAATCATGGTCTGACTTTAACCCGATTGGATCTCATTTTGCACTTTCACAACCCACCATACGTCCACTTTTTGGAACTTCTTCTTTATTAGAAAACGTATTAGTTTGGGCAGGATTGAAAAAACGAGTTGTGAAAAATTCAACTGAGGCATTCGATTACATTCAAGAAAATTGGAAAAATACTATTCTAACTGGTTCAGAAGAATTCAATTTTTTCAATGCGTGGAATATGGCTGTTCACAATAGCTGTATGGATTCAACAAGCTCAATTTCATCAGTTAAAGTTGCAGAAGTTGTCTCCAAAGAGAATCCATCAGCACCTGAGAAAGAAGATATGAAATCTGAAGTTGCTAATAAGTTGTCTGGATTGAGTGCTTTTAAAGAAGTATCTATTCCAGCTGTACCGAAAGCGTCAGGATTGGAAGTGGTTTTATATCAAAAAAATGCCATCGGGACTGGTTCAAATGCAAATAATCCTTGGTTACAAGAGCTTCCGGATGCGGTAACTAAAGTTACATGGGATAATTATATTACAATGAATCCATCTGAAATGGATTCTTATAAGTTCGTTAAAACGTATGATCAGGAACATGGCTTAAGTGTTGCTAAATTAACGGTTAACGGAAATACTGTATCCTTACCTGTTTATCCATTACCAGGTCAAACTCCAGGAACGATTGGAATTGCTGTTGGATATGGTCGAGGTGCTAATGGTGAACAAATTGGAAAAGCAGCTTTTCAGACCAAAGAATATGGTGGACATGTTACTAATGAAAATGGAACACCCAGGTCTATTGGTGCGAACGTTTTCCCTTTTGTTTCAACCACATCTGGATTAATGGAGTTTAATACAGCCGGTAAAATAGAGTCAACAAATGAAACTTATTTGATAGCTGCAACTCAGATTCACCACACAGTAATGGCAAGACATTCAATCGTTCGTGAAACGACATTGGATATTTATCAATCAAAATCAAAAGATGCCTACAATCCCGCTTATTTATTGCAAAAATTGGATGAAAATGGTAATCACATTGAAAAACCTATAGGTGAATTTGATTTATGGAATAGTCATCCCGTAGAGCACATTGGTCACCGTTGGGGAATGACAGTGGATTTATCTTCTTGTATAGGTTGCGGTTCTTGTTTAGTGGCTTGTCAGGCGGAAAATAATGTTCCTGTAGTTGGTAAAGATGAAGTAAGACGTGGTCGTGAAATGCATTGGCTTCGAATCGATCGTTATTTTTGTTCGGATGAAGAAGCGACAGTTGGAACAAGAAAAGATGATGATACATTTAGTTTTGATAAAGCGGAAAAAGCATCTTTGAATCCTAAAGTGGTTCACATGCCGATGATGTGTCACCATTGTAATCATGCACCATGTGAAACTGTTTGTCCAGTTGCTGCAACAACTCATAGTAATGAGGGATTGAATCAAATGACTTATAATCGTTGTATTGGTACTAGATATTGTGCAAATAACTGTCCTTATAAAGTAAGAAGATTCAATTGGTTTAATTATCCATCGTACAAGAAATTTACGGAAGTTAATCCGGCTCAAGATGATTTTGGTCGTATGGTATTAAATCCAGATGTTACTGTTCGTACCCGAGGAGTAATGGAAAAATGTTCTTTCTGTGTTCAACGTATTCAAGCGACAAAATTAGTTGCTAAAAAAGATGGTCGACCTGTAAAAGATATGGAATTCTCTTCAGCTTGTGCTGATGCTTGCCCTACGCATGCTATTCAAGTAGGAGATTGGAATGATGTTAATTCATTTGTTCGAAAAAGTTCGTCAGACAAAAGAGCTTATCAAGCATTGGAAGAAATCGGCGTTAAACCAAATGTTTGGTATAAAGTGAAAGTACGTAATGAGAAAAATGATTTATTATCCGCAATACAGAAAGATAGTAAGCATGGTGGTTCTCATGGTTCCGATACAAAAGAGAGTAATAAAGGTCATCATTAATTGATAAATTAAAAGAAATGCATAAAGAAGCAGCAATTAGAGAACCCCTCATATTAGGTCACAAAACTTATCATGATATCACAGAGGATGTTTGTCGACCAATTGAGGATAAAGCACCCAAAATGTGGTATATTCTTTTTGGAATAGCCTTAATTATTGGTGTTTATGGTGTTGGTTGTATCGTATACCTTCTTGGTACTGGTGTTGGGGTCTGGGGATTAAATAAAACAATTGGCTGGGCATGGGATATCACCAACTTCGTATGGTGGGTAGGTATTGGACATGCAGGTACGCTGATTTCAGCGGTGTTATTACTGTTTAGGCAAAAATGGAGAATGGCGATTAATCGTTCTGCAGAGGCAATGACAATTTTTGCTGTATTTATGGCTGGTTTGTTTCCGTTGATTCATATGGGTAGGTTATGGGTTGGTTATTGGACTTTACCATTACCCAATCAATTTGGTTCATTGTGGGTTAACTTTAATTCTCCGTTACTTTGGGACGTTTTTGCAATTTCGACTTATTTGTCTGTTTCTTTGATATTTTGGTACATTGGTTTAATTCCTGATTTTGCTACAATTAGAGACCGAGCAAAAAAACCAATTTCGAAAAAAATGTATTCTATCCTTTCTTTTGGTTGGTCTGGAAGAGCAAAGCATTGGAATCGATTTGAGTTAGTTTCATTAGTGTTAGCCGGTTTAGCCACTCCATTGGTGTTTTCGGTTCACTCGATTGTATCATTTGATTTTGCAACATCAATAGTTCCTGGTTGGCATACGACGATTTTCCCTCCTTATTTTGTTGCAGGAGCAGTTTTTTCTGGATTTGCAATGGTGCAAACGCTTATGTTGATTATGAGAAAAGCCATGGGATTGGAAGCATATATTCACACGAAACATGTTGAATATATGAATATCGTTATAATGGTTACCGGTTCAATTGTTGGAACTGCTTACATCACGGAATTATTTATTTCTTGGTATTCTGGAGTAGAATATGAATCTTATGCTTTCATTAATAGAGCAACAGGTCCATATTGGTGGGCTTATTGGTCTATGATGACATGTAATGTTATTTCTCCTCAATTAATGTGGTTTAGAAAATTAAGAAGAAGTTTATTGTTTACTTTTTTCATTTCAATCATTGTGAACATAGGTATGTGGTTTGAGCGATATGTGATTATTGTGACATCATTACACCGAGATTACTTGCCATCTGCTTGGAGTATGCATTACCCTAGTCATATTGATATTGGAATTTACGTTGGAACTATTGGACTTTTCTTTGTGTTCTTCTTATTGTTTGCTCGTTTCTTTCCTGTGTTAGCATTGAACGAAGTTAAAACGATTTTAAAATCTTCTGGAGAGTCCTACAAAAATAGTCCTGAAACAGAACACGCACATTAATAATTGAACTTAAACACATTGTAATGTCAGATAAAGTAATTTTCGCTACATACACCGATGAAGAAGTATTGAAAGACGGTGCTAAGAAATTGGTTTCAAAAGGAATCAAAATAAATGAAGTTTTTTCACCTTTTCCTATTCATGGAATTGATCCAATTATTGGAATCAAAAACACCCGTTTAGGTATCATGGCATTTTTGTATGGTCTTACAGGGCTTACTCTCGCTACAGTAGGGATGAGGTATATGATGATTGTGGATTGGCCTATGAATATTGGAGGAAAACCTAATTTTTCTTATTTAGATAATATTTTGGCCTTTATTCCAATTACATTTGAATTTACAGTGTTGTGTGCAGCTCATGGAATGGCTATTACGTATTTATTGAAAAATAAAACTTTACCTGGAATGCCTGCTCAAAACCCATATCCAAGTACCACTGATGATCGGTTTGTAATCGAAATTCGAGTTTCAGAGAATGCAAATTACACATCAGAAGATATTCAAAATTTGGTTAAAGAGACTGGAATTGAAGGGTTCGAAGAAAAGGAATGTTAAGAATTATAACCCGATAAAGGTAATAAGTAATGAAAATTAGATCGATTAAATTAGTGGGTATAGCAACAGTAGCTGTGATATCTATAATGCTCACCAGCTGTGTTTCAAATAGTGATAGTTCTGGGTTAGAATATATGCCAGACATGTATCGTTCACCGGCAATTGAGGCCTATGTGGATTATGGTGAAATTAGAGGTAAGCAATTTGGTAGGTTGAAAAGTCAGCTTTCTGCAAAAACACCTCCATTGGGTACAATCCCCTATTATGGTAATGGTAATAATATGGACGACGTTACCCTGATGCTTCCTTATTTCAGAAATCCAGGTGCTGAATTTTGGTCTACACATGGATTAAGAGATTTTAAGTTTTCAGCAAATAATGAATACGAATTAGCAAAAGACGATGTTGTAAATCCATATACCATGACTGGGGGTAATGCTAAAGAAATTCTAAAAGAAGGTAAAGAAATATACTCTTCAAAATGTATGCATTGTCATGGTGAGAAGGGCGATGGTAATGGCCAAATGTCACTAAATGGCACATTTGTAGGTGTGCCTAATTACGCAGATCGAGCTTCTATATCTAATGGCCAAATGTTTTATTCAATATACTATGGTAAAGGTTCAATGGGTGCACACGGTTCAATGTTAGATAAAAAAGAAATCTGGACGGTAGTTCATTACATTCGTAATTTGGTTGATAAAAATTATGGAAAAGTTGAAAACGGAAAGTTAGTTTCTTCTGATTTGGACAAATCAAAAGATTCTGTAATTGTTAAAACGAATAAAAAATGAGTATGGAATTTACAATGCCTACAAAAGCCAAGAAGATTACGTTGTCTCTTATAGTAGTAGGTGCTACATTGGCAGCAGTTGGAGTTGCAACTAATTATGAAGATCATCAATTTACAACCCGACTTTTAACTAACGGATTAATAAATGCATTTTTCTTTTTTGCGATTGCTTTAGGTGCATTGTTCTTTCTTGCTTTGCAATACGCTACTGAAACGGGTTGGTATGCTTCTGTTAAAAGAGTAATAGAGGGAATAGCAGGTGTTCTACCTTATGGAATGGGATTGTTGGCAGGAATATTATTGATAATTACATTTTTGGACGGAGCTCACATATACATTTGGATGGATCCTGAAACTACTAATCCTGCATCTCATCATTTTGATCATATAATTGATGGAAAAAAAGCGTATTTAAATAAAGGATTCTTTTGGATTAGAACCATAGCTTATCTAATAACTTATTATTTATTTTGGAACGGATTTAGAAAGAGATCTTTAGAAGAGGATAGAATTGGAGGAACAAATTTACATTTCAAAAATTATAGAAAGGGAGCAACATTTTTAGTTTTCTTTGCTGTATTTAGTTCAACATCTGCTTGGGACTGGATCATGTCAATAGATGTACATTGGTTCTCAACACTTTTTGGGTGGTATACATTCGCTGGAATGTGGTGTTCCGCAATGGTTGTTATTGTTTTAACGACTATTTACCTCAAAAAATTGGGGTATTTGGAAAGAGTGAATGATTCTCATATCCATGATATAGGAAAATGGACATTCGCAACTTCATTTTTATGGTCGTATTTATTCTTTTCTCAATTTATGTTGATTTGGTATGCCAATATTGGGGAAGAAGTTACTTACTATCAAATTAGAATAGAAAGCTTTAAGGTCTTGTATTTTTCGATGTTCCTAATCAATTTTGCTTTTCCAATGTTGATTTTAATGTCCCGTGATGCAAAAAGAAATTATGGAGTTTTAACTTTTGTGGGAGTTATAATATTAATGGGTCATTGGATAGATGTATACCTGTTGATTTCAGCTGGATCTTTAGGGCCTAAAGCATCAATAGGATTCCTTGAAATTGGTTTAGCTTTGGTTTGTGTTGGCTTGTTCGTTCGGATCTTACTGAACAATTTAACGAAAGCACCTTTAATGCCTGTAAATCATCCATTTTTGGATGAGAGCGTTCATCATGAAATTTAAATAAACAGAAATAAACATATACAATGGAAAGCAAATTAATCATATTACTAGTAGTTATTATTGCTGCAGTTGCTATTGCCCAATTGGTGAGAGTGTATGAGCTCTCATCAAAACTTAGGGGTAAAAATGAACATGAAATAAATCAGAAGGATAATAATTTTAATGCATTATTGTTACTGATATTTATGTTTCTACAATTCTTTGGTTTTATATATTTGATGTTGGTTTATGGATGGACCGGACGTGGTGAAGCAGCAAGTATACAAGGAAAGGAAACAGATTGGTTACTTAGTCTCAATTTCATTATTGTTAGTACGATGTTTTTCTTTACAAATGCTCTTTTGTTTTATTTTTCTTACAAATATGTTAGAAAACCGGGCGTTAAAGCGTTTTACTACCCACACAATAATAAATTGGAGATGTTCTGGACTGTTGTACCAGCATGTATTTTGGCTGTTATTATTATTTTAGGTCTAAAGTCTTGGAATGAGATAACTTCAGTTTCAGGTTCAGATGCTAAAGTGGTAGAATTATATTCTAAACAGTTTGATTGGACTGCAAGATATGCGGGAAAAAATAATAGATTGGGTAAATTTGACTATAAACTAACATCAGATAATAATGAGTTGGGATTAGTTACTAAAAATACAATTGACACTGCTATCTTTCATATGTTGAAAGGTGTTACGGGAATTGAATCAATCCAAACAAAGTTGAATGATCCTTCCATAATTTTAAGTGATTCTGTTCGGATTTCATTGGAGAAAAAATTGTCATCAAAAGAGCGTTTGATTCGATTGATGTATCAAATGAAAGAAAATCATGATACTAAGGTTGATGGTGATGCATGGGATGATTTTATTCAAAAAGATACACTTTATCTGTGTGTTAATCAATTGTATGAATTCAAATTTAGATCAAGGGATGTTTTACATTCGGCCTACTTTCCGCATTTTAGAGCTCAGATGAATACAGTACCAGGATTAACCACACGTTTTAAGTTTACTCCTGATATTACAACCAACGAAATGAAGATTAAAATGAAAAATGAAAACTTTAATTACATATTAATGTGTAATAAGATTTGTGGTGCATCTCATTATAAAATGAATATGAAAGTGATTGTTTTATCAAAGGCTGATTACATTAAATGGGAGGCGAAGAAAATGAAAGAGACATTTAAAGACAAGTATTTTCCAGCAGCAGCCCCTGCAAAGTCACCGAATCCAGTTCCAGTTGATTCAACTGCGGTAGATTCAAGTGCAGTCTTGCCGGAAAAAAAAGATTCAAACAAAAAAGTTTAATTAAATACGTAAGAATATGGCTTCAGTAGCTCACGAAGAAGATTTGCATGGACATGGTCATCACAATCATGATCATCATGAGGAGGGTTTTGTTTCTAAATATATATTCAGTCATGATCATAAGATGATTGGAAAGCAGTTTCTTATAACTGCTGTATTTATGGGAATAATTGCAATGTTATTGTCTATTTTATTCAGGATACAATTGGCTTGGCCAGGAGAGAGTTCTGATACTTTATCCTTCTTTTTGGGGGAACAATGGGCTCCAGGTGGTGTATTGAAGGAGGACATGTACCTTGGTTTAGTAACTATACATGGAACCATAATGGTGTTTTTCCTTTTAACGGGCGGTTTATCAGGTACTTTCTCTAATATATTGATTCCTTTGCAATTAGGGGCAAGAGACATGGCATCAGGTTTTTTAAATATGTTGTCCTATTGGTTTTTTGCTATTTCATCAGTAACAATGTTATTATCATTGTTTGTTGAGTCGGGACCAGCAATGGCGGGTTGGACAATCTATCCTCCATTATCAGCTTTACCTCAAGCTGTTTCAGGTTCTGGTCTAGGAATGACATTGTGGTTGATTTCTATGACTATATTTATTGCTGGTTCGTTAATTGGTTCATTAAATTACATCGTTACTGTAATAAATTTAAGAACAAAAGGTATGACTATGACAAGAATGCCTTTGACAATTTGGACCTTTTTTGTTACAGCAATTCTTGGTGTATTATCCTTTCCTGTTTTGTTATCAGCTGCGTTGTTATTAACAATGGATAGATTGGCAGGCACTAGTTTTTATCTTTCGGATATTATCGTAGGTGGTGAAATGCTAACAAACCATGGTGGATCACCTTTGTTGTACCAACATTTATTTTGGTTTTTAGGCCACCCCGAAGTGTACATCGTTTTACTTCCGGCACTTGGTTTATCCTCTGAAGTTATTTCAACGAATTCAAGAAAGCCTATTTTTGGATATAGAGCAATGATTGGTTCTATATTAGCCATTGGGTTTTTATCCTTTATAGTTTGGGGTCACCACATGTTCATTACGGGTATGAATCCATTTCTTGGTAGCGTCTTTGTATTTACTACTTTATTGATTGCTATCCCTTCAGCTGTGAAAGTATTTAATTATTTAGCGACCCTATGGAGAGGATCATTAATTTTTACTCCTGCAATGTTGTTTGCTATTTCTTTAGTTTCAACTTTCATTACGGGTGGTGTAACAGGAATTATTCTTGCCGATTCAGCTTTGGATATAGCAATACATGATACCTATTTTGTTGTAGCTCATTTTCACATCGTAATGGGAATGTCCGCTGTTTTTGGAATGTTTGCAGGTGTTTATCATTGGTTTCCTAAGATGTATGGAAGAATGATGAATACGAGGTTAGGATATGTTCATTTTTGGATTACATTAGTTGGAGCTTATGGCGTGTTTTTCCCTATGCATTTTGTTGGATTAGCAGGAGCGCCAAGACGATATTATGATTTTTCGGTTTATAAGGATTTTAATATCGACTCATTTGAAATGATTATGGATTTGAATGTTATTGTTACAATTTTTGCTATCCTTGCTGCGTTAGGACAAGCTTTATTCTTATTCAATTTCTTCTATAGTATTTACAGAGGCCCTAAAGCAGTTCAAAATCCTTGGAACTCTAATACCTTAGAATGGACAACGCCTGTTGAGCATATGCATGGCAACTGGCCTGGTGAATTACCAACCGTTCACAGATGGCCTTATGATTATTCTAAGCCAGGAGCTGAAACTGATTTCATTCCTCAAAATGTGCCATTGGCAGAAGGGGAGGAAGAACACTAAAATATATTTTAAAGACTGCCTAAGCAGTCTTTTTTTTGCCTAATAAATACACTTTTGGAACCTCATAGTTTAAGGGAAACTTGTTTCGATTATGTTTTCATTGCCACATACATCGGAGACAATAATTAGGATACAATAAATCTCTTGTATTGCTTTTTCAATTGTGCATTTTAGTTTCTTTGTTTTGTATTCAAAATCAGCAGGAATCCATTCGTTGTTTATATATACGTCATATTTAAATAGTTTGGATTCATTGTCAGCTATTGTCCAAACAAGTATTTTTGATTTACTGCTAAAACCGAAATTAGTATAATTTAAAGGAGTAATTTTTGGTTTTATTGTATCTAAAATTAGTTTATATGTCCCAAATTTAAGTGCTTTTGTTTTCAGTAGGTTATTATCTATATAGGTTTCACAATAGTCGTAGTGTGAACCATTTAAGTATCCTATAAAATAGTTTTTATCAGAATACTTTGAGCTTTTCCATTTGCTGTAAGAAATAATAATTGGCTTGTGAATGGCTTGGTTAACATCTCCAAAACTTATATTTTGTCCTTTGTCCAAAAGATTCATTTTTGTAGGTTCGTATAAACTTAGTGTGTCAATTAGTAAAGAACAATTGCTAAGGTGTATTTCATATTTTTTATTTGGTATCCAATACCTCGTTTCAGGAAAAAAGTGTTGAGTAGTGTCCATCTTACCTGATTCAATCGATAAACCAAATTTGATTTTATAAGAGTTGGAGAATGCATCAATTGTTTCAATTTCTAAAGGAATGCTATCGCAAGGATATAGTTTTAATCTGCCAGTAGAATTGGTTTTGGTTGAATTAAATTGATTCGTTGTATTTTTAAATAGTTTGTGTATTTTTAGTCCGCTTTTGTAACCAGAATAATCTTTGTAAGTATTGATATACCTGGTTTCCTCAAAACTTACCCTGTTTAATTTTGTGTGATAAAGTAGGTCGTTGTAACTAGTAATTTTATTTTCATAAAGCCCACAAGACCCAGTTGAATGAGGATCATTTCCTGAAATCCCAATTCCGATTGTACCATAAACCATAGAAAAATTGGCGGGTAGTACAATTGTATTGCCTGTCGCTAACTTCCCGTTTGTAACATTAATGGTTTTAGATTTTTTAGGAATAATAAATCCTTCATTGCTTAACCCATATACCTTAATTGAATTTATCGTTGGCTTATAAATATCCTTGTTCCCCAGTCCATATAATAGCGGATTCAATGGAGTATCTGTTGCTGTTTCTCTAATTTCAAAATGCAAATGTGGGCCAGTTGAACTTCCTGTATTTCCTGAAAGAGCAAAAACTTCGCCTCTTTTAAGAGGAACGGCATTTGAATCTAAATAAAGTTCAATTTCATTATTTTGCTGATTTAATTTAGCAACATTTACCACTGAATCCAATTTACCACTGAATTTTGAACAATGTGCATACACACTAGTTAATCCATTGGTATGATTGATATAAACAACTTGGCCATAGCCATAAGGAGTCGTCCTCACGCGAGAAACATAGCCATCTGAGATTGAATGTAGGTTTAATCCTTCAACACCGTTTGTTCGGTAGTCTATTCCCATGTGAAAATGATTGGGTCTTAAGTCGCCAAAATAGGCTCCAATGCTTATAGGTATTGATAATGGCTTGTGAAAATCGAAATCTTGTGACAATCCATAAAATGAAGTCATAAAATATATTAGAGGCAGGATGTTTTTTTTACGGAATAATTTCATAATCAAAATTAATTTGATTCGTCTTTCAAAAGGAAGTGCCTTTCACAAATTTCGCACATTTAAGTGTGTAAAACTAACAATAGACGCAGCTAGAATAACATGATTTCTAACAGAGACAAAAAATATTAGCGCTAAAAGTTCTTTCATGTTGGTCGGAATGCTAACTTTGTACAAAGCCATTTTTATGACTGAGAGAATTCAAATAAGTATAGAAAGTATTAAAGGTAAAATTGCAACCCTGTTAAAAGGGCTAACAGATTTGAAAATCGAAAATACAACTATGTCTAATGAAATTCAATCGTTGAAGAATGAATTGCAACTGAAAGTTCAAACCGAACAAAATTTGCAATCAGTGATTGATAATTTAAATCAAGAAATAGAGTTGGCTAAAAAACAAGTTGTCGAGCTTTCTCAAAAACCAGTTGGTCGTACGGAGGAGGAAATTGATGAATTGGTAAAAGAAATAGATTACTGTATTGAACAACTTAAAAAATAGTTCATGGAGAAATTGTCATTAAATGTTGTTATTGGAGGACGAACTTATCCATTGAAAGTGAATGTGGGTGAGGAGGTTCAAATTCAAAAAGCGGCTGAGGATATCAATCGTGCAATTCAATTATTACAAGAGAATTATGCGGTCAAAGATATGCAAGATTTATTGGCGATGTCTTCGTTACAATTGCTTTCAAAAGCTTCAAGTCGCATGAATAATAAGATAGATGAACCTGATTATTCTGAAATTGAAAATGCTTTATCTGATATTGAAAGTAAGCTTAATCTTTAAATTACCGATTCTCCGATAGCTTTTTTGTACGAGTTTAAAACAAATTAAGTGTTATGGAAATTGTAATTGGGCTGTTAATCGGTCTTGTAGGAGGAGGAGGAGTTGTTGCCATTGTTCAACAAACTATGCTAAAAGCAAAGCGTGAAAAAATGATTAAGGATGCTGAGTCCGAAGGCGAGAGCATAAAAAAAGATAAAATTTTTCAAGCTAAAGAGAACTTCTTGCGATTAAAAGAAGAGCATGAAATAACAATCAAAGAAAAGGAAAGAAGAGTACAATCTGGAGAAGATCGTATAAGAAACAAGGAAAAATCGGTGAACCAAAAAATGGAAGATTTTGGTCGAAAAGAAAAAGACATTGAGAAAAAACAATTAGAACTTGATACAAAAATTCAAGCGTTAGAAGTTAAAAGTCAAGAATTGGATAAAATGCAACAAAAACGGGTTGCTGAATTGTCAAAAATAAGTGGTTTGCCAGCTGAAGAAGCGAAAACAATGTTAGTCGAAGCCTTGAAAGATGAAGCTCGAACAAATGCTTTAGTGCATATTAAAGAAATTGTTGAAGAATCAAAATTAAACGCCAATCGTGAAGCACGTAAGATTGTGATCCAGTCAATTCAACGTGTCGCAACTGAACAAGCAATCGAAAATGCCGTTTCTGTTTTCAATATTGAATCAGATGAGATTAAAGGTAGGATTATTGGTCGTGAAGGAAGAAATATCAGAGCACTTGAAGCTGCAACGGGTGTTGAAATAGTAGTTGATGACACGCCTGAAGCAATTATCCTTTCTTGTTTCGACCCTATTAGAAGAGAAATTGCTCGTTTGGCATTGCATCAATTAGTTTCAGACGGTAGAATTCATCCTGCCCGAATAGAGGAGGTAGTAGCCAAAACACGTAAACAATTAGAAGAAGAAATTGCTGAAACAGGCAGAAGGACGTGTATAGACCTTGGGATTCATGGATTGCATCCCGAATTGACAAGAATGGTAGGTCGGATGAAGTATCGCTCTTCATATGGTCAAAACTTACTACAACACTCCAGAGAAGTAGCTAACTTATGTGCTATTATGGCCGCTGAGCTCGGATTGAATGTTAAAATTGCTAAAAGAGCTGGCTTGTTGCATGATATTGGTAAAGTCCCTGATGAAGAGCCTGAATTACCACATGCTATACTTGGGATGAAAATTGCTGAAAAATATGGTGAAAAAGCTGAAGTTTTAAACGCAATTGGAGCCCACCACGATGAAATAGAAATGACTTCATTGATTTCCCCAATTGTTCAAGTTTGTGATGCCGTATCTGGAGCACGTCCAGGAGCGAGAAGAGAGATTGTTGACGCTTATATAAAGCGAATTAAAGATCTGGAGGCTTTAGCATTATCCTATGATGGTGTTTCCAGTGCATTCGCTATTCAAGCTGGTAGAGAATTACGTATAATGGTAGAAGCAGAGAAAGTTACTGATGCAAGGGCTGATGAATTATCTTTTACTATCTCCCATCGAATTCAAACTGAAATGACTTATCCTGGACAAGTGAAAGTTACTGTAATCCGAGAGAAACGTTCCGTTAATTACGCGAAATAAGTTAATAAAAGACCAACCATTGGTGAAACAATTTGACTGATGGTGTGTTAAATAATTGTTTTATTCAAGTTGCATGATTCAAACTGATATTATTATTATTGGGACAGGTCCAGTTGGCTTGTTTACCGTTTTTGAAGCAGGTCTTTTAAAATTGACTTGCCATTTAATTGATTCTCTTCCTCAACCAGGTGGGCAATGTTCGGAAATTTACCCTAAAAAACCTATTTATGATATCCCAGGATTTCCGAGTATTTTGGCGGGCGAATTAATTGATAATCTAATGAAACAAGCGGCCCCTTTTAAACCAGGATTTACGCTTGGAGAGGCAGCCCAAACAATTGAGAAAACTTCTGAAGGAAAGTTTGTTGTCACCACTGTTAAAGGTACAAAACATGAAGCGCCAATTGTTATGATCGCTGGAGGGTTAGGTGTTTTTGAACCAAGAAAACCACCAATAGATGGATTGGAGAAATATGAGGATAAAGGAGTGGAATACATTATCAAAGACCCTAATTTCTATCAAGGAAAACGATGCGTCATTGCTGGTGGAGGAGATTCAGCGTTGGATTGGTCAATTTATCTGGCGGAAAATAAAATTGCATCTGAGGTGATATTGGTTCACCGAAGTAGTTCTTTTAGAGGTCATTTGGATTCCGTTCAAAAAGTGATTGATATGGCCGAAAAAGGGGAGATTAATCTAATTACCGAAGCAGAAGTAACGGGAATATCAGGAGATGGTAAATTAGAAAAAATTCAAATTACGCATCAAACCACTGGACTGATCGAACTTGAAGCAGATCATTTAATCCCGTTATTTGGTTTGAAACCTAGTCTGGGTCCAATTACAGACTGGGGTCTTGAAATAGAAAAGAGTGCGATTAAAGTAAATACCTTGGATTATTCTACGAATGTTCCAGGAATTTATGCTATAGGTGATGTAAATACGTATGAAAATAAGCTCAAATTGATTCTTTGTGGTTTTCACGAAGGAACTTTGGCGGTCCAATCAGCATTTGCCCGAATTCATCCTGAAAAAAAGAACGTATTGAAATATACTACAGTTAACGGGGTTCAGGGTTTCTAATTATGCAACTTGTTTTTGCTACACACAATGCTAATAAAGTTAATGAAATAGCATCTTTGCTCCCACCTAATTTTCAATTATTATCCTTGACAGATATTTATTTTGATGAAGAAATTGTTGAAACAGCTGATACTCTCGAAGGAAACTCAAAATTGAAAGCACATACAATTTACCAAAAAACCGGGTTTTCCTGTTTTGCAGACGATACTGGTTTGGAAGTAGAATCCTTGAATAATCGTCCTGGAGTATTTTCAGCCCGATACGCAGGTGAACACAAAAGCGATGAGGATAACATTAGCAAAGTTTTAACGGAGTTAGAAAATGAAGTCAATCGAAAAGCGCGATTTCGAACGATAATAACGTTAATTTTGGATGGCACCGAATTTCAATTTGAGGGAGTTGTAAACGGAAAATTAATCTCAGCTAAAAAAGGAGAATCAGGATTTGGATACGATCCTATTTTTGTGCCAGAAAATGAAAGCAGAACCTTTGGAGAAATGAACATCAATGAAAAAAATAATTTTAGTCATCGTGCGAGAGCATTTAATTCTATGATTCGTTTTTTAGCGAGTATAAAACCTTAGTTTATTCTCAGTCGTTAAGGCTTAATTTTTTTATTTCTTTCCACTTTCTTATTTCAAAAATAATAAGAACTAAAAGTGCTTCCGCAAGGTTAATCCGCATAAGTAAAATGATACCTTACGCCCATTCTGCGAACAAAAAAATAAAGTGATCCACATCCTAATAGCAATAAAAACTGGGGTTCTTTTACTGCCTCAAACGCTAATTGAAAAAAATCCTCGGAGAAGAAGTATTTAGTTCGTTGTAACCGAAAGATTGGAGGAGATGTTTAACATCCGTGGTAGATAGTCTATCTTCTTTTGAATAATTCATGAATGGTTTCTCTGTAAATAAGTTTAATAAAGTTAATAGGAATCAGTTTGAAAAAATTACAGAATTTTGATGAACACTATTAAGTATTTAACCAGTTACTAAATTCCGTATTTAAAAAGACTTTTTCTCCTGTTTATGAGACCCATCGCATCTAGGCATTCGTTTGGAAAGCCCACATGTACAATCATTAATGCCGATTCCTTTTAAAATGCGTCCTTGATACTTTTCTATTCGGGCTACTCGAGTGTTAGATTGCTTTGAACCTGAAAAGAACAAATTGTATCCGCGTTGACGTCCAGGAGTAAGGGCGAAAAATGCTTCTTTAAATGCGCTATTTTTTTCAAATTTGGCAAGTATCTCATCCGGTAAAGTTAAATCAGTAGATTTACTTAAGAGGACTTTTAATCCCGTTTTTTCAATTTCAATCGCTTCATAAATATAGGCTTTTATCGTTTTTTCTTGCTGAATAATTTCAGAAGTACTTATGAATTTGAACATCCGTACGGTTTGTGAATTTTCGCCTGGTTTATGAAGAATATTTTCTGAATCTGCCAAAAGCGCACCTTTAAAAAAACTAATCGAAAGAAAATCTTTGAATGAACCAATTAATGCCACATTACTTTTGTTATGCATATAACACGGGACACCCCATTTCAACGCTTCGTTTAAACCACAATCTAGTAAGAAAGATTGAAGAATTTCCATTTCTAGATTCCATTTGTTGGAGTTTGTAATGTATTCCTCGACTGTTTGGTTTTTGTTGTTCATTTTTTTAAGTAATGTTCACACCTCACTTTCTTTTTATTGTGACATAAATTGTAAGTGTTTTGAACTTAACAAAATTAAAATATTCTCATTGTATTCCCTGTTATTTTTATAAATTTTCAACTACAACGAAGTATCGATTTCAACCAAAGTACATCCTCCTTTTTACAGAAAAACTATCTTTGTACTATGGAACAACGTGAAGACAAATTGAAGGACATTATTTCGCATGCCAAAGAATACGGTTTTGTATTTCCTTCTTCTGAAATATATGATGGATTATCAGCCACTTATGATTACGGACAATTGGGTGCTGAATTGAAAAATAACATCAAAGCATACTGGTGGAAATCTATGGTTCAAATGCACGAGAATATTGTTGGATTGGATTCTGCGATTTTTATGCATCCAACTACTTGGAAAGCTTCTGGTCACGTTGATGCGTTTAACGATCCCTTAATTGATAATAAAGATTCTAAAAAACGCTATCGGGCTGATGTTCTATTGGAAGATTACGTTGAAAAGCAACGTCAAAAAATTGAAAAAGAGGTTGAAAAGGGAATAAAACGTTTTGGAGCTGATTTTGATGAAACACAATTCCGGGTTACGAATCCAAATGTGTTGCGCAGTCAAGAGAAAATAGGAAGCGTCGAAAAACGAATGAAAGAAAGTTTGGAAGCCAATGATTTAGAGGCGGTTTATCAACTAATTGTTGATTTGGAAATAACATGCCCCATTTCGGGTTCTAAAAATTGGACAGAAGTTCGACAATTCAATCTCATGTTTTCTACGGAATTAGGTTCTGTTTCGGGCGAAGCAGCTACAATCTATTTAAGACCAGAAACAGCACAAGGGATATTTGTCAATTTTTTAAATGTCCAAAAATCCGGTCGAATGAAGATTCCTTTTGGAATTGCTCAAATTGGAAAAGCGTTTAGAAATGAGATTGTCGCGCGACAGTTTATTTTTCGAATGCGTGAATTTGAACAGATGGAAATGCAGTTTTTTGTTCGTCCAGGTGAAGAAATGAAATGGTATAATTACTGGAAAGAGTTTCGTTTAAATTGGCACCATGCTCTAAACTTGGGTCATGAAAAATACCGTTACCACGATCATTTGAAATTGGCTCATTATGCCAATGCTGCAAGTGATATTGAATTTGATTTTCCTATGGGGTTCAAAGAATTGGAAGGTATTCACTCCAGAACCGATTTTGATTTGAAACAACATGAGCAACATTCCGGAAAGAAATTACACTATTTTGATCCTGAACTCAATCAAAGTTATGTTCCCTATGTTATTGAAACTTCCATCGGCTTAGATCGAATGTTTTTGGCTGTATTAAGTGCATCTTATAAAAACGAGACTTTAGAGGATGGCTCTGAGCGTGTTGTCTTAAAAATCCCTGCAGCTCTTGCTCCCTATAAAGCGTGTATCATGCCTCTAGTTAAAAAAGATGGTCTACCCGAAAAAGCACGTGAGATTATAAAAATGCTCCAATTGGATTTTATGGTGCAATATGATGAAAAGGATTCTATTGGAAAACGTTACCGCCGTCAGGATGCAATTGGAACTCCCTTTTCGATCACTGTTGATCATCAATCGTTAGAAGATAATATGATTACTATACGCGATCGAGATACAATGGAACAACAGCGTGTATTTATTTCAGAATTATCAACCATACTCAATGAAAAATGTAGTTGGTTAACGTTGATTCATTAATTAGTTTGGTATACAAGAGGATCAACACCTTCTTTAATTACTGACAAGAATTTTTCTGTATTACCACTAAGATTTCCTACAGTTTTACCACCACATTTACTAGCGGTACCTGAAAAATTTTCTTTTCCATTCAGCCAAGTTTGAATTGTAATACTGGTTCCTCCTGTACATCCTTGATTGGTTTCAATGTTTTTTTGATTTTTTATTCCACAATTGAGGAAAGCTGTTTTGCATTGTTCCCATTTAATAGCAGAAATTGCAATGGTTGTATCCTTCAAAATAGTACCATATGAATTTGCAGTAAATCGAAGTTGGGTTTCTGTTATTATCCAGGAATAACTTCGGTGGTGCAACGGGGGAACTGAAGCGTCCTGAAAATGATACTCTATTTTATCGATGTTCTTAGGTAGTTGGATTGTTTCTTCAATGATTTGGTCAACTTTTGGATTGCCATATTTACGATATACTTTTAACTCCTTTACTCCTTTATTCGTTACAAATTTTGTTGGAATTGTAACTTGCTTTCCGTTGGAAAAATAATAGACATCAAAATGAAGATGTGGCCAGGATGAATATCCTGTATTACCGGATAACCCAATTAATTGACCCTTTGTTATTGCATCGCCTACTTTCACAAACACCCCTTCATACAAAAGATGCCAATATGCTGCAAACGTACCATCGGAATGTTTTATAACTATGTGATTCCCTAAACGTAAGAACTTTTTTTTTGGACCTCCTTTAACATTTGATGATTCTGTTTTATAAACAATGCCTTCTCTCGCAGCATGAACAGGAGTTCCTTTTTTTGCCTTAAAATCCAATGCAAATTGTCCTTGATGTGAATAGGAACCATTGTATCCTTGCATCACCATTGATTTTTTACCAGGGGCAATTGGCAGGTCATACACGTAGTTTGTGTCTATGTTTTTGGGAGACCTTTGAGAAAGTAATGAGAAAGCAATTAAAGAAAGAAGGAATAAAATAGATTTCAACAGCACAATCAGTTCAATTTTATTGATTAACAAACTTAATTTATTTTATCCTAAAAACACACAAAGTGTCTAATTTATAAATTTGAATTTTGTTAACCAATTCATATTAGCTTACATTTGTTCATGAAAAAGTGGAATACAGTATATTATTTGGTGGTTGCTTGGGTAGCATTTTCAGCATTCTCAATAAGTGAATTGCAAAAAGGAATTGCAAGTTATTATGGCAAATCTTTCGAAGGAAGACGCACCTCTTCGGGAGAAATTTTACGGAATGATAGTTTAACGGCAGCTCATAAGACCTTGAAATTTGGAACCTTAGTAAAGGTAACGAACACAAAAAATGATTCGATTGTAATCGTAAGGATTAATGACCGTTTACCTAAAAGTTCAACTCGTGTTATTGATTTAACAATTGGGGCAGCTAAAAAATTAAATTTTATTCGTGCAGGACTGACCCCTGTAACTCTTGAAATAATTGAAAAAAAATGAAAAACAACAAATTAATTTTGGCGGTATTAGCCTTAGTTCTAGCTTCATGCTCAAAAGGAACAGTATCAGCCATGAGTGAAAAACCAGCGGAAACAATGCCTCGTAATCTGGATTTGTCGGCGGCAAATTTATATGCAGAACAATGTGCTTCATGTCATGAACTACAACCGCGCGAAAAATATACGGCAACACAGTGGAAGCGTATTGTTCCGGATATGGCTAAAAAGGCTAAAATTGATGCTAGCCAAGAAGCAATTATTTTGAATTATGTTTTGGAGGCTGCAAAACCCGAATAATTGGATCGCCGTCATTTTTTAGGATTATCCGCCATGTTTGTTTCTTTTGCATCTTGGTCACCAATTCGCTCACTTTCGGAAGAAATACAACGAGGAATTGACATTTTCCCTTTCTTATATCTCTTGCATGGTTCACTCAGAATGACTTCTTTTCAGTTCAGTGTATGAGAGTTGAGTCTTTAAAAATAATCGATCTTTCTACTGTTTTAGCTGGGCCATCTGTAGGAACTTTTTTCGCCGAATTAGGAGCTGAAGTTATCAAAGTAGAAAGCCCAGAATTTCCAGATGTGACGCGTTCTTGGAAATTACCTTCGGAGAGTTCTAATGCTAGTGTGAGTGCATATTTTTCATCTGTTAATTATTTAAAACATTATATTCAACTTGATTTCAACGAAAAAGCTCAGCTTGACCAACTTATGTTATTAATTTCCGCGGCGGATATTGTCTTAGTGAATTTCAAAAAATCAACGGAATCGAAGTTTGGATTATCCCCTGATACACTGTTAACTAAATTTCCGCATTTAATCATTGGGAAAATAAGTGGTTTTGGAGATGAGAATGACCGAGTAGCTTATGATTTGATTTTGCAAGCTGAAACGGGTTTTATGTCAATGAATGGAACATCTCAATCAGGGCCGGTTAAAATGCCTGTCGCCCTCATAGACGTTTTAGCGGCTCACCATTTGAAAGAAGGAGTTTTAGTGGCTTTGTTGGATCGAATTTCATCAGGTCAAGGTAGAATTGTTAGTGTTTCTTTATATGATGCGGCAATTTCCAGTTTAGCAAATCAAGCGTCAAACTATTTAATGTCTCACCAAATTCCGCAGCGAATCGGTTGCTTGCATCCCAATATTGCTCCTTATGGTGAGATTTTCTCAACCAAAGACGGTTTTCAGATTACCATAGCCATTGGAAGCGATATTCATTTTCAAAAACTAGGATCTGTCTTATCCTTGCCTGAATTAGCTCAAGACCAACGTTTTTTATCGAATCAACAACGGGTAAAGAATCGGTCAGTATTAGCTGATCTTTTAAAAGTTAAATTGATGCAAGTGGAAGCGGAAGATTTTCTTAGTCGCTGCCATGAAATGTATATTCCTGCTGCCAGAATAAAAAATTTAGCTGAGGTTTTCCAAGATCAATCAGCTCAACAATTGGTACGTCAGGAAGAGATATCAGGAGTAAATACCAAACGCGTTAGTACAATAGCCTTTAAATGGAAATAGAAATTCGTTCGCCAAAAACTAAATCCGAATGGAAAAATTATTACGATTTGCGGTTTTGTGTTTTGCGCGAACCTTGGCAGCAACCCAGAGGGTCTGAAAAAAATGTAGGAGACGCAACTAGAATTCATCTAGTCTTATTTGAATATGATAGTATAAAAGCAATTGCTCGTCTTGATATCTCTGGAGTAGATGAGGGACAAGTAAGGTTCGTTGCTGTTGAAACAAATGCTCAGGGTAAAGGTTTTGGTAGGCGCATCATGAAAGAAGCCGAATCAATTTCAATTTCCAGAGGAGATACTCAAATGATACTCCATGCGCGCGAAGTTGCAGTAGGTTTCTATATCAATCAGGGATATCAATTAGTTGAAAAGTCTCATTTACTTTTTGATAAGATTCAACATTATTTGATGCAAAAGACGTATTGATTTATATTGTTTATATACGACCAATAATTAGTTCTGTAAATAAAGTATTTTTAACTGAACCTTTTGGCTATAGATTTGTTTGAAAATGATTACAACCTGTGATAGATTAAAATGGCTGAATATAAAATCAAAGACTTAGAGGTGCTATCGGGTGTTAAAGCGCACACAATACGTATTTGGGAAAAACGGTATAATTTGCTGTCCCCAGATCGCACTGAGACGAAAATTCGTTTGTATAATGACGAAGATTTAGTTACTCTATTGAATGTTTGTTTATTGTATAAACACGGGATAAAAATATCTCACATTTCTAACATGTCTTTTTCGCAATTACAATCCAAGGTTACAGAAATTCATGGATTACATAACACAAATGATAGTTGCGAGCAATTAATTTTAGCCTTATTAACGCTTGATGAATGTTTGTTTCGCGATACATTGGGTGGTTTAATACGACATGTTGGATTAATTAAAACATTTACGGAGCATTTGATTCCTTTTTTAGATCGAATTGGTATAATGTGGTTAGTGGGGTCAATTAATGCATCTCAAGAACATTTTATTTCTAATCTTATTCGCCAGAAAATAATTGCTGAAATTGATAAAATGCCGATTCCAGTAAATCTTCAAAATCCAGTAATGTTGTTTTTGCCTGAGCATGAATGGCATGAGATCAGCTTACTTTTTTATCAGTTTATTTTGCGCGATAAGCAATTACATACCGTTTATTTAGGTCAAAGTTTACCCTTCGATTCTTTATTGGATTGTATTCGGCAATTGAAACCTTGTGCCTTGGTTACTTCCTGGTTGACTGCAGTTGAGGATAATTTTATTGAGAACTATTTCAAACAATTAAAAGAAGAGGTAGGTAATACACCAATTTTGGCGGGTGGGTATCAAATTAAATCGAATAGTTCCCGACTTAGTAAGTGGGTCGTTGAAATTGATACTGTAGAATCCTTGATTACACACTTTTCTTAAATTATTTTTCACTTTTTGTATTTGATTAAAAAAATATCATTATATTTGACTAGTATATAGTCAATAAGTGTTTATTATTAATTTTTAATCAATATGATAGAATTAAGTATAGGAGATGTCGCTCCAAATTTTAAAGGAATAGATCAGAATGGTGATTCAATTGAGCTCGTTCAGTTTTTGGGTAAAAAAGTAGTTTTGTATTTTTATCCCAAAGACGATACTCCAGGTTGTACGGCTCAGGCTTGTAACTTACGAGATAATTTATCAGTGTTAAAAACACGCGGTATTGAAGTTGTAGGTGTTAGTACTGATTCGGTAAAGAGCCACTCAAAGTTCAGTTCTAAATTTGAGTTAAATTTCTCGTTAATTGCTGATGAAAATAAAGAAATCGTAGAGCAATATGGTGTTTGGGGATTAAAGAAATTTATGGGTCGCGAATATGTTGGTACAAACCGTACAACTTTTCTTATTGATGAAAAAGGAATTGTTGAGGGAATAATTTCTAAACCAAAAACTAAGGTCCACGCAGAAGAAATTTTGTCTTTACTAAAATAATTTAGAACAACGTAAATAGTTTACGTCTATGTTCTAATACTTTTGTCTTGTTATTTATATAAAACCAAACGATATGTCGAAAAAAGAAGTGAATGTTGAAAAATTAAAAGCCTTACAGCTTACAATTGAGAAATTAGATAAAGCCTTTGGAAAAGGATCTGTAATGAAATTGGGTGATAGTCCAGTAGAAAAAGTGGAGGTAATTCCAACCGGTTCGGTATCTCTTGATTTAGCATTGGGTATTAATGGGTATCCGAAAGGAAGAGTTGTAGAGATTTATGGTCCCGAATCTTCTGGGAAAACAACATTAGCAATTCATGCTATTGCCGAAGTGCAAAAGCAGGGAGGAATAGCCGCATTTATTGATGCTGAACATGCTTTTGATCAGTTTTATGCTCAAAAGCTAGGGGTTGATGTGGCAAACTTATTAATTTCTCAGCCTGATAATGGTGAGCAAGCATTGGAAATTGCTGATAATTTGATTCGTTCTGGAGCAGTTGACTTAATTGTTGTCGATTCCGTTGCTGCGTTGACACCAAAAGCGGAAATTGAAGGAGAGATGGGCGATTCTCAAATGGGATTGCAAGCTCGTTTAATGTCTAAAGCCTTACGTAAGCTGACAGGTTCAATT
>CAMAQX010000001.1 GCA_945860455.1 Lishizhenia tianjinensis | reverse complement strand
ATTTTCAATACGTTTCATGGAGATAGTTAGCTCAAAATTGGACGAAGGCACATCGTATATTTTTAGCGGTTTTGATTCCATTTTTTCAGGAATATAAATCGCGCAAAGTGAATTTTCAACTAAATAAATAAAAGGATGTGTTTCTTTAGGCATTCCACGATATATTCCAAGGAGTACTTCATACCTGATTTTTTCAGTATCACTTTTTACGTCATGCCAAACAAGAACCGATTTTTCGGTTTTAAGGTAGGGGAACAATCGAATAGTATCTGCTTCTACAGCTTCTGTATGATGGTCACCATCAATAAAAATCAAATCGAATTTTTTATTTAAACTGTCAAAATTAAAGGTTCTTGAATCACCAAATAAATGGTGAACATTGGGTTTTGATTTCGAATAAAAGCGATGTAAATCGATGTATTCTTTTGAAAGATTTAATTCCTTCAATGCATCATCAGATAAGTTTAATGTATAACAATTTTCAACAACATCAGCAACATTAGCTACCGATTCTCCCCTCCATGTTCCAATTTCAAGATAATCCGTTGCACCAACCCGTAAACAGGCTAATTTTAGCACTATAAAATCAGTCACTAATGAGGATCCACTCAAGAACGAATACGTATTAATGTTTTGTTTATTGGTTGATGGATGAATTGATTGCAAAGAAATTTGAGCAGTTTCATTTCCTTCTGGAAATTCTTTTGAAAAAGTAGATTTTAGTACTTCATCAGAATTTAACAGTTGATTTATCAAGTACGGTTTCTTCATTAACAATTGAATCCCGCGTATTAATTTATTTATTTTTTTCATTATACTGCTAACCTCGTTTTAGGATAAGTTGATTCGCGAATTCTTTAATTTCTCCTATTGTCGGAAACACTACAAATTTACCTCCTTCTTTCAAATAAAAATAAATCACAATTAAAGATGTCGTGAAATAGGAAATTACAGCTGTAAGTGCGGCATCATAAATTGACATTTTTGGAAAGATAAAAAAGGATAAAAGTATAGTTATTAAAAATCCACACCCTGAAGCAATTGCGTTCACATAATATTTACCAACTCCGGAGAAGTAATGTCCTAAAATTAAAGCGTAATTAAAAATCCAAATCCCTGGTGCCATCAGTCGAATAATAACGCTTAATTCTCCAAATTCTTTCCCAAACAACCAGATGTAAAATTCAAAAGGAATAAACAGGGCAATAAACAAGGATATAAATGCGAGCAATAAACCTAGTTTTGTTAACTTTTCCGTAAGTTTTAAAGAGTATTCTTTGTCGTCACTATTTGATATTCGTGAATATTGATACAAGGAGATACTACTCGTGATTAACCAGATTGATTCAATGATTGATAGTCCGTTGGAGTAAATTCCTACTGCTTTTTGACCGTGATTAATTTCCAATAAAAAATAACTTAGCCTAAAACTTAACAATTGAAAAATATGAGCGATTTGATTTTGAAATCCATAAAACAATAAGGTTTTGAAGGTTGTTGCAAGTAATTTTGGTTGAAACACATCTTCTTTGGTTAACTCCTTGCTGATTAAAAACAAACTAAGTATTAAGGTCGTTCCATAAGCAATATAAATGGCTAAAATATAAAGATCAATTGATTGGCTCGCTTGATTGAAGACTTGTAAAACAATCACCATCAATGTAAGAAATGGAATACTAAAGCTGAGTAAATTGCTTTTGTGAATTTTTTCTTTACCTACTAAAATTGATGAATTTATCGAAATGATTGAGTTTAATCCACTGACAAAACTTATGGTAAAAACATGTTTTTGGTCAAACCAAGCAAATGAATTTAGAACTAAATAACATCCAATACTTACAAAAATTGCCCAGCAATAGGACGTTGTTATTAGGTTTTTTGTCCCGGTTCGTGGAGCCAAATAAATGATGGAAGCTCCTCCGATTAAATTATCAACTAAAAGGATAATTGTAATTGATGCTAAAATAATACTTTGTTCCCCTTTTCCTCCAGCACCAAGGTACTGCGAAATTAGAATGGCTATTAATAAATTAAAGATTGCTGCAAAAAATCGCACACTAAAATTACCGATTATAGCCTTGAACATTAGTTGTTTTTTGATTTGAGTAGGGCTCGGTATTGATCATCGAATTGTTTACCTACCTCATGATAACTAAAATGATTGAAGGCATAAGCATGAATCTCCCTTGGAATAAAAACAATTTCATCGTCTAAAAACATACAAATTGCTTTCTCAAGTTCTTGCTCATCTCCTTTAGACACTAAGACACCATTAAACGTATGGACATGTTCTGGAATTCCATTCACATTGGTTGATATCACTGGTTTTCCCATCATTAATGTTTCCGCAATTACACAAGGAAAATTCTCATAATTACTAAATAATAATAATGCAGAACTTTGGCTAATCATATCTGCTATCTGTTCGGTTGACATGGTAGGGTAAAATGTCACAATTCCATCTAGTCCGAATTTTTGAACGAGTTCTTTGGCGTATTCTACCTCTCCATCACTTACAATTTTCAAGTCGAAATCTTGACGGTATTTTGCAATTCGATTAATAGTATTGAGCATTCCACTGATATTCTTGTGAACGTCAAGACACGTTGAAATATGAATAAATGATTTTTTTTGATTAACTGATGAATTCTCCTGGTAGTGAAAAATTGTTTCGTCAACAACATTTGAAATAAGTGCAAAGTTTGATTTTGGACTTAATTTTTTCATATATGATTTCAAATCCGCACTTACAGGAAGTAAAATCGATGCTCGTTTAAGAATTATCTTACACAAGAATAAAATCGTTTTAGGATAAGAATGGTCTGTTCCGATATGCAATCCAGTGGCATTTTCAGTAACAACGTAAGGGATTTTTTGAGTCAATTTTAAATATAAAGCCCAAATTCCTAGTGGATAAGTAATATTTAAATGAATCAGATCGGGTTTACCAATTATTGTTTGAGCAGCTTTATATCCTTTTATATAGGCTTTTCGGTGCGTAAAATAATTTTTGATAAGGTTCCAAAGTCGAAATTTGGTTTGTGTTTTTGGATAATAAACAACTATTTCGGAAAATGATTCTCCTTGAGCTTTAGTAAGCCGTATGTCTGAATCAACAAGTGAAGAAAAAACTGCAAGACAGACAACATCATTATGTCGTGAAATAGCCTCAGCATGTTTTTTAACGAAATTCCCTAATGTTGAATTAAAATCATTTGGATACCATGAACAGATAGATAAAATCTTCAAGCGATTTGTCTCCATGTGTTACCGCAAATTAATTTCAAAAACACTTTTTACTTGTTCTAAAGCATAATCTATTTCCTCTTTTGTAGTATACCTTGAGAATGAGAATCGAGCATTTGGCCGGGTCATATCTGCTTGTATTCCTTCCAAAACGTGTGATCCTTTGTTTGCTCCTGATGAACATGCACTACCGCCACTAACCGCCACTCCTTTCAAATCTAGGGTGAAAAGAAGCATTCCTCCTTTGTCTGTTTTTGGAAAGCAAACGTTTAGAACGGTATATAATGATTTTTCAGGATCAGTTTCCCCATGAAAAGTAATTGTTGGAAATGCGGATAATAATGAGTCAATCATATATGATTTTAAAGATTGAACATGAGCGTGATGAGCCAAGACATCTTCATAGGCAAGATCCATTGCTTTTGATAGCCCAACAATTCCATATATATTTTCTGTTCCTCCACGCAAACCACGCTCCTGAGCGCCACCATGGATAATTGATTCCACTTTGATTTTTTTATTCACGTACAAAAAGCCAATTCCTTTTGGTCCATGTAACTTGTGAGCCGCGCAGGTAATGAAATCTATGTCAATCTCTTGTAAATCAAAAGAGTAATGACCCATTGTTTGAACAGTATCCGAATGAAAAAAAGCGCCGTATTTGCGACATAGTTTAGAAACTGGAATTAAAGGCAACAAAGTGGCAATTTCATTATTTGCATGCATCAATGAAACCAATGTTGGGATATCTTGCGCTAACAATTCTTCCAAATGCATTAAATCTACATTTCCTTTTTCATCGATTTTTACTTTATCAAATTGAACAGAATGACTTTTTTCGAGTGACTCGACACTGTGTCCAACTGCGTGATGCTCAATGGTAGTGCTGATAATTCGTTTTACTCCAAGATTTTTCACAGAAGAAACTAGGGCCATGTTATCCGCTTCTGTTCCTCCAGAAGTAAATATTATCTCTGAAGAAGCACAATTCAAGTGTTTAGCAACGGAGCGTCTGGATGTTTCTAGTAATGCTTTTACTTGTCGGCCATAAAAATGAGTTGAAGACGGATTACCAAAATCATTTTTCATTACTGAAGTCATCGCTTCAATTACTTCTGAAGCTATCGGTGTACCGGCAGCATTATCTAAATAAACGCGCATAGAAATTACTTTTAACGAAGGTAAACAAACTAATTTTAACTGCCGTAGGTCATTAAATAAGATTTAAGAAATTCATTTAACTCCCCATCCATTACAGCATCAACGTTGGTCGATTCATGTCCCGTCCTTACATCTTTCACCAACTTATATGGATGCATGACGTAATTTCTTATTTGTGAGCCCCATTCGATTTTTTTCTTATTTGCCTCAATTTCATTTCTTTTTTCCATGCGTTCACGAAGGACTAGTTCATATAATTGGGAACGAAGTAATTGCATTGCCTTTTCTTTATTTGCTAGCTGAGAACGGGATTCTGAGTTTTCAATAATGATTCCTGATGGGGCGTGTCTTAATCGAACTGCAGTTTCCACCTTATTTACGTTTTGTCCACCAGCACCTCCCGAGCGAAATGTTTCAAATGAAATGTCTGCAGGATTGATATTTATCTCAATTTGATCATCCACTAACGGATAAACATAAACTGAAACAAAGGATGTGTGTCGTTTAGCATTGGAATCAAACGGGGAAATACGTACTAAACGATGAACTCCATTTTCACCTTTTAGGTAGCCAAAAGCAAAATCGCCTTCAAATTCCAATGTGACCGTTTTTATTCCAGCAACATCTCCCTCTTGATAATTGAGTTCAGAAACTTTATAACCATTTTTCTGTCCCCACATGATATACATGCGCATTAACATGGATGCCCAATCACAACTCTCAGTACCACCTGCTCCTGAAGTGATTTGCAAGACACCACTCAATCGATCTTCTTCCCCGGACAACATGTTTTTTAATTCAGTTGCTTCAACTTTATCTAAAAGTAAATGATATTGTTCGTTAATCTCAGAATCTAAGGAAGGGTCTTCTTTGTGAAATTCAACAAGGACCTCAATATCATCCAATGCTTGTTTTAATGTTCTGTAACTTTCAATCCAAAATTTTAAGCTTCGGATTTCCTTCATTTGTCCTTCTGCTTTTTTTGCATCATCCCAAAATCCTGGATCTTGCGTCTTTAAATCTTTTTCACGCAACTCAACTTCCTTTTCATCAATTTTAAGGTAATTGTAGATTGCTTGAATCCGATTTGTAAGGTCTTTTTGTTGGTCTGATGTTATCATTTGGCGAAGTTAGTCAATTTGATTTTTTAACTTCAAATAAAAATGCGATTTATATTTCAATTTTTCTTTTAATTTTGTCAAAAATAATTGAGATGAATATTCCAGAAAATTTGAAATACACGAAAGACCACGAGTGGGTGCGTGTTGAAGGTGATATAGCTGTTGTTGGTATTACTGATTTTGCACAACATGAATTAGGTGATATCGTTTACGTTGAAATTGAAACAATTGGTGAAACACTAAATCAAGAAGAAGTTTTTGGTTCAGTAGAAGCTGTAAAAACAGTTTCTGATTTGTTTATGCCTGTTTCAGGTGAAATTCTTGAATTGAATGAAGCCTTGGAATCTGATCCTGAATTGGTGAATTCGGACCCATATGAGGCCGGTTGGATGGTGAAAGTTCGTTTAACGGATCATAGTCAAGTAGATTCATTGCTTTCAGCGGTTGAATATGAAGGCTTAATTGGTTAAATGTTTAGAAGTTTTGCTTAGAATAAACTATTTTTGAAAAGATAGTTTTAATTTTGGAATG
Source organism: Lishizhenia tianjinensis (assembly GCA_945860455.1). Classification (GTDB taxonomy): domain Bacteria; phylum Bacteroidota; class Bacteroidia; order Flavobacteriales_D; family Crocinitomicaceae; genus UBA952. The sequence continues at coordinate 36,023 of CAMAQX010000001.1, read as the reverse complement.
TAATTTGCAAAACGATTTAAAAAATTAAATTATGGAAAGTAAAAAAAGTACAGAAGCAGATTTAGAGAAGTTAAGAATGCCTCTTATTTATGCTGGTTTTTTATTCATCGCTACAATTGTTTTGGCTTCGTTTTCGTACCAAACAGTTTCCGGCGAAGATAAATCAAGCGATATTGCTAAATCAGATAAAAAAGATTCAAAGGAAGAGGAAGCGAATAACACTCCGCCTCCTCCGCCCCCTCCTGCTCCGCCTTCATCAGTAATTGCTCCTGCGTCCTCTGCAGCTCCAACAGATGGTGAAATAAAAACAACTGATGAGACCAAAACACCCACTGAAGGTGGTGGATCCGGTTGTCAGTCCGATTTTGATGTGGATGGTGTTTGTGACATGGATGATAAATGTCCTGAAATCCCTGGTCCTGCTTCAAATGGTGGTTGTCCAGTGGATAATGACCTTGACAAAGACGGCGTTTTAAATGATGTTGATTTATGTCCTGAAGAATATGGCCCTGCATCCAATGATGGTTGTCCTGAGCAAGAAGCCCCAGTAGAATTTCCGGATGTTGAAGCAACTTTCCCAGGTGGAGAAAAAGAATTACAGAAGTTTTTAGGAGAAAATGTTAAATTCCCAGAAATTTGTATGGATATGGACGCTCAAGGACGTGTATTTATGAAATTCTGTGTTGAAAAAGATGGAGGTATCTCTAATATACAAGTTGAAACGAACAGAACAGGGTGTGATGAATTTGTGAAAGAAGCTACACGAGTACTAAACAAAATGCCAAAATGGGCACCTGGAGAAGTCAGTGGAGAGCCGAAACGCGTAATATGCCGCCTTCCATTTAATTTTAAAATTAGTAATTAATGTTAGATGATATTTGTAAAGCCACCTTATAAAGGTGGCTTTTTTTGTTCTTAAAAATTATATTTAGTACCGTCAATGAAGTGCATTTCATCTCTTTTTTTTCTAATAATTATAAATCTGAATATTGCTCAGGTTTCTCCGATAATTCCAGCTCCTGTTGCATATAAAGAACTCAATGAATCACTTAATTTTGATGGTGACCTTTTGGTAGATTTTATTGGTTTGTCAACTAATTTGCAGGATCAAATCACCCATTTAGCAACGATTTACCACGGTATTCAATTTTCAAATTTTACCAGTGGGCCAAAGCTTTCGTTTAAAAAACTGGAAAATGTTATTCAAGATTCCTATTCAATAAATGTCTCGCATGAGATTGTTATTTCCTTCTCAAGTGATGCGTCCTGTTATTATGCGTTTATTTCTTTGATGCAGTTGATAGAGAACACCTCAACAGGTTTTCAACTTAAAAAATGTTTCGTAAAAGATTATCCTAAATTTTCTTGGCGCGGACTTCACTTGGATGTGTCCCGTCATTTTTTTACTGTGGATGAGGTGAAAAAATATATTGATTTAATGTCAGTATACAAATTTAATACTTTTCATTGGCATTTAACAGATGATCAAGGATGGAGAATTGAAATAAAAAGTTTTCCGAATTTAACTGAGATTGGTGGATGGAGAGACAGTACGATGAACAATCATTATTCTACTAAACCAAGAACGTATACGCTCCATAAATACGGAGGGTATTATACGCAAGAACAAATAAAGGAAGTGGTCGCTTATGCTAATTCAAAATTTGTAGCAATTGTTCCGGAAATTGAAATGCCTGGACATAGTCGTGCTGCATTGACCGCATATCCCGAATATTCATGCACAGGAATTCAGCAAGGAGTAGAAGGATTGTGGGGTGTATTTGATGATATCTTTTGCTCAAAAGAAGAAACAATTCTCTTTCTACAAAAAATTCTGGATGAGGTCATCTTACTTTTTCCAGGTAAGTACATTCATATAGGTGGAGATGAAGCTCCAAAAACACGATGGGAAAAATGTACTAGTTGTCAAAAGGTGATGAACGAGAATCACCTCAAAAATGAACATCAATTACAAAGTTATTTTATTGAACGAATGGATAAATATTTAACAGAAAAAGGACGAAAGCTCATTGGCTGGGACGAAATTTTGGAAGGAGGACTTTCTTCCAATGCAGCTGTTATGTCTTGGCGTGGATTTGAAGGAGGGATGGAGGCAGCAAGCCAAGAGCATGAGGTTGTAATGTCCCCGGGTTCACATTGTTACTTTGACCATTATCAAGGCAAAGGGAGTAATGAGCCCATAGCAATTGGAGGATTTACACCATTAGAAAAGGTATATGAATTTAATCCAATTCCAAATCAATTGAATAAAAAATATGAGCCATATATTCTTGGTGGTCAAGCCAATGTTTGGACAGAATATATTGCTGATTTTGAGAAGGTTGAATACATGGTTTACCCAAGAGCGCTGGCTCTGAGTCAAGCGCTTTGGTGTGTAGAAAAACCAAGTTTTGACGAGTTTAAAAATGTATTGATAGATAAACATTTACCGTTTTTGAAAAAAATGAATGTTCATTACGCTAAATCTATCTTTTCCCCAAAAATTGAATGGAAAAGAACTAAAAAGGGAGTTCAATTTACCATTAAGTCTAATCACCAAGGAGAAAGTTATGAAGTTCAATCCTCAGAAATTAGAAATAACAAGATTTCAAAAATGAATTTTAATGTTTTACAAGATGAAGGCATAGAAATCAATCGAAGTGAAAAAGACCAAATAAACTATACCTATTGCGTGAGATCAAAAAATGATTCTTCAGCCACTCAATTTAATATACAGTCAACCAATTCTTTAGGTGCGCCGATTATTTACATTACCCAGCCTAGCGTGAGTTACAATAGTGGAAACCTAACACTCGTGGATGGTCAGCATGGTTCACTTCCATGGAAAAGAAATGAATGGATAGGATTTGATACAACGGAAATTGAAATTGAAATTGACCTCCTTAAAAAACAGAAGTATAATCAACTTAACGTTTCGTTTTTGAGTGATGAGCATTCGTGGATTCATTTTCCAGAAAGAATTGAAGTGTTTTATTTGCGTAAGGGAAAGTGGAAGCATTGTTCTAGACCAGTTCAATTTTCTTACTTACAATCTGAACAAGTGAGGAGTTTTCAAATTGAATTAAATAAACCTACTAGAAATGTTCTGCTGAAAATAAAACCTATAACTACAATTCCCAATGGTTTACCTGGTGCGGGACATATTCCATGGACATTTATTGATGAAATTGAAGTAGTAAAGTAATTGGATGAAATTGTGGATGAAATGTTCATAGATTCTTTTATCGTGTAAGTTTCAGTCGCAACTAAATAGTTATTTTTGTTGTTGAATATGCCAATCGCAGAGTTACAAGTCAATGTTCGAAACATTTTTTCTGCTTATCTAGAGCAGAATGGTCATCGGAAAACCCCCGAGCGCTTTGCAATACTTACTGAAATTTATAATCATACAGGTCATTTTGACATTGAATCGTTGTATGTTAATATGAAAAATCACAATTACCGTGTTTCTCGTGCAACTTTGTATAATACTATTGAATTGTTGATTGCGTGTAATCTTGTGCGTAAGCACCAGTTTGGAAAAAATATTGCCCATTTTGAGAAATCACATGGTTCAAAACAGCACGATCATGTTATTTGTACCGATACCGGAGAGGTAATGGAGTTTTGTGACCCAAGAATACAGCAAATAAAAGCAACTATTGAAGAAGTTTTTGGGGTTAAAATCCTTCATCATTCACTTTATTTTTACGCGGAAAAAAATTCAAATTAATCATAACTATGAAAGTATCATTAACAAATACATTGAATTCTATTGTAATTGCACTTGAAGGAAGAATTCTTTCCGATTTGGATTTAGATGCTATCAAGGAACATACGAGTCAATTAGCTGCATGGAACATTGTTTTTGATCTTTCTGGATTGACACACACTAATTCAAGTGGGATTGCATTTATTATAAAAACAATGACACGTGCGCGCATGAATAACGGCGATGTTGTTCTAGCTAACCCAAATGAGGGAATTAAAAAATTAATTGATATCTCAAAATTGTATGAGGTTTTTACTATCTATTCTTCGCAGCAGGAAGCTATAAACCATTTTAATAAGTGAAAATGAAGGTAGATGTTTTGTTAGGTCTTCAATGGGGAGATGAAGGAAAAGGGAAAATCGTAGATGTTTTAACTCCCGAATATGATTATATCGCTCGGTTTCAAGGCGGCCCAAATGCCGGCCATACCTTGGAATTTGATCAAAAGAAATTTGTGCTTCACACCATTCCTTCCGGTATTTTTAGAGATAATGTACTCAATATTATCGGTAATGGAGTTGTAATTGATCCGGTTGTCCTAAAAATTGAAATCGAAAAACTAATTGCCGTTGGAGTTCCTGTAAAAGACCGGTTAATTTTTTCAAAAAAGGCACATCTAATCTTACCATCACATCGCCTTTTGGATGCTGCATCAGAAACAGCCAAAGGGAAAAATAAAATTGGATCTACACTTAAGGGTATTGGCCCAACATACATGGATAAAACAGGTAGAAATGGGCTTCGTGTAGGAGATATATTAGAACCTGATTTTAAAGCGAAATATGACGCTTTGGTTGAAAAACATGTAGGGATTTTAAAACATTTTGAAGGTTTTGAATTTAATCTTGCTGAACTACAGGTTCCTTGGATGGAAGGAATTGAATTTATGAGGCAATTTACTATTGTGGACAGTGAGCATTATATCAATAAAGTAATTAAATCGGGTAGGTCTGTTTTGGCCGAGGGAGCTCAAGGAACAATGCTCGATATTGATTTTGGAACCTATCCTTTTGTTACTTCTTCAAATACCATAACAGCGGGTACTTGCACTGGTTTAGGTGTTCCGCCAACAAAAATTGGAAAAGTGATTGGTATTTTTAAAGCGTATTGTACACGTGTGGGTAGCGGACCATTTCCAACCGAATTATTAGATGAGGTTGGTGAGAAAATACGACAAGAAGGGAGAGAATTTGGCTCTACAACTGGAAGGCCTCGCAGATGTGGCTGGATTGATATTCCTCAGCTAAAATATGCCATTATGATAAATGGTGTGTCTGAACTTTCAATGATGAAAGCAGATATATTAAGTGTATTTGATACCATTCGAATTTGTACACATTACAACGTAAATGGAAATATTACGGATGAATTTCCGTTTTCAATTTGCAATCAATCTATTGAACCAATTTATAAGGATGTGCCAGGATGGAACTGTGATTTGACAGCACTTCATTCGTACGATAATGCTCCAATGGAATTGAAACAATATGTTTCTCTTTTAGAAGAATTATTGGAAGTTCCGATTACAATTGTTTCTGTTGGTCCAGATAGAAGCCAAACGCTAAAAACAAAACTTTGAAATTAAAACGGTACATACGAATATATTTTCTTTGTACACTTTTTATTTTTATTAATGAGAATCTTAAGTCTCAAAATGAACCTGATTTATTGGAGCTTATTGAAGGTGCAACAATGATTGAGTATCATGCTAAAAAGAAAGCTCATCGATTGATTGGACCGGTCAATTTCAAATATAAGGGTAGTGTTATGTACTGTGATTCAGCTCATTTTTTTGATAAAGAACAAATAGTAATTGCGTACGGTCAAGTTCAACTAGATTCAAAAGATATTAATCTGTTTTGTGACTCGTTACTTTTTCGTGGTAAAACGAGATTTGCTAAATTATGGGGAAATGTGCGGGTTCGTGATATGGAATATAAGATTTCGACTGATTCCATGGATTATGATTTACGCGCTAGAAAAGGAGTGTACAGGCGAAATGGAATTATTGAAAGTATTTCCTCGAATGAACGGTTGACTAGTACAGTAGGTTATTTTTACCCGGAATCGAAAGATTTTTTCTTTAGTGGGAATGTAAAGTATAGAAAAGATGATTTGAATATGCAAACGGATACTTTGCAGTTTTCCTACGGTAGCCAAACTGCTCGGTTTTTTGGTCCAACTAAAATAGTTAAGGGTAAATCGGAGTTTTATTGTAAAAAAGGTTGGTACAATGTTCAATCTGGTGCAGGCGTCTTAATCGGCAATGCAGAGGTATATGAAGATCAGCGAATTATCAAAGGGGATACCTTGGAATATGATCCTATTTTAAAACAATTTAAGGCTAGAGGAAATAGTTATTTCGAAGACAAGAAGCAACATTTGGTTTTCCAGGGCGAAAAAATCATAAATGATGATCAAGCAAAAATTAGTACAATTACCGGTGGTGCATGTGTAAAACGCATTGAAAAAGGGGACACTTTATTTGTTCATTCGGATACCCTAATTTCAATAACTGATTCATTAGGAAAGCAATTTACACAAGGCTATCGTAATGTTAAAGTCTATAATAGGGAAATACAGGCAATATCAGATAGTGTTACGTTTAGCGAAACCCTAAATCAATTGTTTTTATTTAACAATCCCATTGTTTGGTCTGAAAACGCTGAATTAAAAGGCAAAAAAATGATCGTGTATTTTAAAGACACCGTGTTACAAAAAATTGAAATATTTGAAAATAGTTCCGCACTTATGGAACTTGATTCTGGTAAATATTACAATCAATTATCCGGTAGGGATATGGTTGCTGAATTTGAAAACCAAAAATTACATGTGGCTCATGTATATGGAAATGCATGGACAATATTCTTCCCTCAAGAAGAAAAAAATACAGACACATCTTTAATAATAAAGCGCAAAGGGATGAACCGATTATATGCGGGTGATTTAAGGTTGGATTTAGATAGCGGTGAAGTGAAGGGAGTCAGTTATATAGACAAACCAGATGGTAAATTTTACCCAATGGATAAGATAAATAAAGAAGAACAATTTATTAAAGGGTTTTCTTGGAATCCAGCGATGCAACCAAAGGACTCAATTTGTGAAGAATAAATGAATGATTTAATTGAAAAAGTTGCCCAATTTATCCATCAAAAATTCAAGGATAATGAAGGGAGTCATGATTGGTACCACATTGAACGCGTTTGGAAACTAGCTAAACTAATTCAACAATCCGAAGGTGGTGACTTATTAGTGATTGAATTGGCGGCATTACTTCATGATGTTTCTGATCATAAATATAATGGTGGGGATTGGAATAAAGGAAGTCAACTTACTAAAGAAATTCTTTTGAATTTTAATGCCCCTTTGGAACTTGCGGAAAAAGTTGAAAAAGTAGTGTCTCAAGTTTCGTATAAAGGAGCGAGGGTTACTGATTCTTCAGACAAATTAGAAGCAAGGATTGTTCAAGATGCTGATCGATTAGATGCCATTGGAGCCATTGGGATTGCTAGAGCTTTTGCATTTGGAGGTAGTAAAAATCGACCTTTGTATGTGCCTGATTTAAACCCTGTGCTGCATCAATCTGCGGATGAATATAAGAACTCTGTAAGTCACACGGTAAATCACTTTTATGAAAAACTCTTTCTTCTTAAGGATCGAATGCATACCGTTACGGCAAAAAACAGGGCGATTGACCGTCATTCATTTATGGAAAAGTTCTTAAATGAGTTTTATAATGAGTGGAATTTAAATCGATTGAAATAAAAAATCGGGAAAATTTAAAAGAAAAACTTTTTCAGATGATCTAGTTAATGCAGTATATAACCATCGTTTATACTCTTCATCAATCATTTCAGGCGTCATATAACCAAAATCAATATACACGTGCTTCCATTGTCCGCCTTGTGATTTATGACATGTCACAGCGTAGGCATATTTTACTTGTAAGGCATTGAAATAAGGGTTTTTCATTATTTCAGCATATCTAGTAGTTTTAGATTTAATGTGTAAGTAGTCTTTTTCAATTTCGAAAAATAAACTTTTTATACGTTCTCTATCTAGATTTGGCCCCTCACAAAAAAGAGATTCTTCAAATAATATAACATCCATTGTTGATTCTTCTTGATCCAATAAATCAATAGTTGCGTGTAAAAATTCTACCCCATAAAGAGTTTCTCTTCGTTTTAGTTTTGCTACTCGTATAAGTTCACCATTAGCAAGAAAACCAACCTTTAATTTTTGTGCCCAATAATAATTATTCTTAACAATCATTAAATCGTCGTTTGATTGTAACGTTTCATCCCGCCATAAAATACGTGAACGAATTTGTCGATTAAATTCATTCGCTCGTTTATTACTACGAGTTATCAAAATAGAATCTTCAGTTCCAACAGTATCGTATGACTTCTCTAAAAATTCTTGTAAGCTTAGGCCATCTATTTTTTGAATGTCCCCGAAATCCTTCAAAATTAGTTGAATATTGGATTCATTTGAACGAAGTTTACTTGCGTTAAACAGAATTCCAGACTCCAATGTTTGTCGCATCACTTGAGTTAAATGTGTGTGATTAACTTGTAGATTAGTGAAATGATGCGCCATGTAGTTTTTATCCAATGCAGGAGAATACAAGCTGCCAACAGGCGGTAATTGACCAGAATCCCCGATAAAAATCAATTTGCAGTTTTCTCCGCTGTACACATATTCAATTAAATCCTCCAATAAATTTCGGCCAACAATTCCTTTGTTATCAATGGGGAAATCAGGAATCATAGAACTTTCATCAATTACAAACAAGGTGTTTTTAGCAACGTTTTTTGAGAGCGACATTTGAAAACCGCCATCAAGTTTATCTGACGTTGAATAGATAATACGGTGAATAGTAAATGCATTTTTACCAGAATATTTGGAAAGTACCTTTGCCGCTCTTCCCGTTGGTGCCAATAGCATTGTTTTAACGGTTAATTGAGACAATGTTTTGATCAAGCTCCCCATAAAACTTGTTTTCCCGGTGCCTGCATAGCCAGAAATTAGTTGCATGTTTTTAGTTGAATCGCTCGAAATAAACACTTCAATTTGATTTAGAAGCTTTTGCTGATCTTCCGTTAGGTTGAATGAAAAATGGTATTCAAAAAGATTTCGGAAACTAAAAAGGTCTTTTTTTTGTATAAACATGGATAAATTGTCGATATTTTAAGAAGGATGGTTAGATTTGTATTTATGAAAATTGTAGATTTGTAATTATTACTAATATGTGAGTTTATGTCAAATTTAGGGCTTTTATTAAAAAAATTTTCAATTCCTGTTTTATTCTTAATAACTGGATTGGGTATGTTCTATTTTGGAATTTCAACAGACCAAAATTCAGTTTTTAATTTATCATCTTTATTGTTACTAGTAGCTGCTGTTTTAAGCTTTTTATATTCTTGGGGTGGGTTATCTAAAAATTTGTTTGTTATCACAGGTGCAGTTTCTGGTTTGATAAGCCTTGTGTTATTGTTTCTTTCATACAAAAGTGTTAGAGACACTGAAGTTTATAATAGTAATTATAAAAAATGTAAAAGTTTGGCAATTGCTAACTTAAGTGATTTACGCACAATTCAAATGGAATATGTAAAGGCAAATAAAAAATATGCCAGTTCACCAGAGGAATTGATGAGCTTTTTGAAAACAGCTACAGTAGATTCAGTTGCGACAGCTGGAATTATTCCTGCGAGAAAGCTAACCACAGCAGAAAGAGATTTCTTGTATACTGACAATCGTCCAATTGACTATAACATGAATTTGGTGGAGGCTTATAGATTATCTAAATCTCCAATTTGTCCTGCAGATTTAAAATCTTTTAAGTATGATACCCTAAAAACATCCCTATTGGGATCGAAATTCAGATGGAACAAATCTTATAATGAAAGTAGAATCAAATCTGGTTTCGCTAAATTTAGTGCTGATTCATTGTTTTATATCCCATTTTCTGGTGGAAAAGAAAAATGGAAGTTTGAAGTTGGTGTGGCATTGAAAGGCAGGGAAGAAGTTCCAGCAATGCGAATCTCCGGAAAACTACCTTATGCAGACGTTCAAGGTAAGAAAAACGAATTCATTTTTGTTGGAAAATTAGATATTCCTGAATCAACTCCAGTTGGTTCTTGGGAGGATGAATAATATGAATAATCTTCTCTTTGAAGTATCCGATTCTCGGTTTTCTGTACATTATTTATCATCCAATAGCATCCTGTCGTCATGGTCGTTAGACTTATCATTCAAGGCTGAATTATTAAAAAAAGAGATCATTGTTGATTTTCTCGTAAAAGAGGGAATATCCTTGCTAAACTATTCTAATGCGTTGGTTCTTTGGTCAAGTAGGGATGTAGTATTAGTCCCATCTAATTTGTTCTCTAATACCGATTTCGATAAATTATTTGAGTTGAATTTCGGTAAGAATTATGTTAAGAATGATTTTGATTATAACCGAAACCATCTACTCGGAACAGTATCTATGTTCACAATTCCTTTGTGGATAAAGTCACTATTTGTTGCTAAATTTCCAGGATCCAAAATTATTCATAGTTCAACGGCCTGGCTAAATTATTTAACAGTAAAAAATACAAGTGTTAAATTTCATGGGATTTTAGCCATTGCTGAATCACATTTTGATTTCATTGTTTTTTCAATGGATAAACCAATATTGTTTTTACAGAATTCATTTAACGAGATGGAAGATATAATTTATCACATTTCTTTTTCTATGCAAAAAATGAATTTGTTAGACAAAAAAGGAATAGTGGAAGTTTTTGAATTTAACAGAAACGCCAATATGATTTCTGACCAGATAATTACAACGATTGAACAATTGCATATGGCAAATAGTGTTAAATGGGTGGAAAATTCAGAATTAGATATTAATTCATTCAATTTATGCGTATAGTCGGTGGTGAGTTTAAGGGAAGAAGAGTTTCTGTTCCTTCCAATTTTCCTTCACGCCCAACGACAGATTATGCCAAAGAAGGATTGTTTAATGTTTTAGAAAATCAAATTGAATTGGAAAATTTAAATGTTCTTGATTTATGTTCAGGGACGGGAAATATTGCGTTGGAATTCATTTCGCGTGGGGCATCCTTTATTACTTGCGTCGATACACATACGAATTGTTTGAAATTTGTCCAGAAAAATGCAGCAACGATGGGTGCAGAAAAACACCTTCGAACAATGAAACTAGATATTTTAACGTTTCTACAAAGAAATAAAACCGAGTTTGATCTAGTTTTTGCTGATCCTCCATATGATTACAAAAATTATGAAACACTTATTCAACTTGCTCTTGAAAATAAGGTGGTTGTGAAAGATGGTTTTTTTATTTTGGAACATAGTAAGCAAAAGGATTTTTCAATGCAACCGTGTTTTCAGTTTTTCCGTAATTATGGTAATGTAAGTTTTAGTTTTTTTAAACGTGAAATATGAAAGTTGCAGTTTTTCCGGGATCTTTTGATCCATTTACAAAAGGACATGAATCAGTTGTGGTTAAAGCCCTAGAAGTTTTTGATGAGGTTATTATTGCAATAGGAATCAATACCAAAAAACAACCTCTATTTGCATTGGATAAGCGAATACAACACATTGAATCACTTTTTAGCAGTAAGTTTCAAGTAATAACATTTGAAGGATTGACCGTTGATCTATGCAAGAGAATTGGAAGTGATCACATTATACGTGGATTGCGTGATGTGAAAGATTTTGAATATGAAAAGTCAATTGCACAGATGAATCATGTATTATATCCCGTTGAAACTATTTTCTTTTTAACGGAATTAGAATATGCTTCAGTTAATTCATCTATTGTGCGAGAGATTTTTCTCAACGGGGGAGATATTTCAGCCTTTGTAACAAATCCTATGATTTTAGTTTAAATGATATATAGTTGAATGTGCTAAATGAAGTTTCTTAATTTACTTTTACTTTTACTTTCTATTTCCCCTGTTTACTCTCAGGTGAAAGGTGATTCTATTCAAATTAGAGGCGTCGGAAGCTTTTATAAAAATGAAGAAATTGCATTATATACTATTGAAGATTATATTTCAGGAAAAGAAAAGTGTATTTTGAAATCTACTGTGGATTCTGTTGGTTTTTTTGAGTTTAAAATTCCACGTTTATATACTCAAAAATTAGTTCTGCGCGCCAAGAAAAATTATTCATGGATCTATGTACAGCCCGGTGGGAATTACCTCGTCACCTTTCCTGAATTGAATGAAAAAGACACTAAAAACTCCAAAGGAAATCAAGTGAATTTAACTTTTTATCGCCTGGACTCTACAGATGTAAATTATAAGATCCTGGGTTTGCAACAATGGGTAGATAATGAACTATCACAATTTTATCATTTGAAAAAAGTCAAACAGACTGAATATGATACGCGATATAAAAAAATGAAAAAACGAGCAATTGACCTTTATAGTAAGGATACATCCTTGTTTTTTCGATATCATGTTAAGTTTACCTTTGCGGAAATGGATGATTTAGAAACTGTATCTGCACAAACGAGGGAACAAAAATATGTCCAAAATTTGGTGAAATACCCAATTTATTACAACAATGAGGCGTACATGAATTATTTCAATATGTATTACGGTAATTTGACAAGTTTTTTATCGAATGGGGTTAAAGATAAACTATATGATGCTGTTGCTTATCGAAGTCCTTCACTTGCGATGGTTGCCTTGGGAGAGGAGCCAGAATTAAAAAATATTCAAATTAGGGAATTGAGTTTAATCAAGCTTTTTTACGATCAATTCTATGAAAAAAGGTATCCAAAAACCAATCTAATTTTAATGCTGGATAGCATAAGACAATATTCGAAATTTCAAAAACACCGTCAGATAGCCGGGAATGTTATTGATAGAATAACAGATTTGACACCTGGAACTCGATTTATTGATTTTTCTTTAAAATGTGACAATAATAAGGATACCTTAACGAATCAAAAGTTAGAAGGTAAGCACGTGTATTTTCATTTTTATGATCCATCTTTAGCCGAATCCAGTAGGGAAATTCAGCCACTTTTAAATCTCCATGAAAAATACAAGGATTATATTCAATTTGTAACTATTATTGTTCGATCAGACGGTGCGAAAATTTCGAATATCAATTTTCCCTGGTCAGTAGTAGAATTATCAGAAAAAGATGAGTTCATTCAAAAATGTAAAATTAATTCGTTTTCTTCCTACATTTTAATTGATGCCGCAGGTTATATTGTTGCTAATCCTGCATTAAAGCCTATACCAAATAGTGACTACGATACAATAGAGCCTTATTTTTTTCAGATTAAAAAAATAATTTCAGGAGAACGAAGACGCAAGTAACAATTGTAACGTAAATTCAATTTATTTTTAGAGCTTTACGCACAAATGGTTAATCTGGAAATTATTGGACTTTTTTTAGCTGTCTTAATTGGTATTTCACTGGGGCTCATGGGGGGGGGAGGAAGTATTCTAACCGTGCCTTTATTAGTATATTTTTTTCATGTGAATCCATTTTTAGCCTCTACCTATTCCTTGTTGATCGTTGGTGTCTCAAGTCTTTTGGGAGCAATTCCTTATATTAAAAATAACGAATATCATATTCCCGCAATCGCTCAAATGGGAATGCCATCTGTAATAGTCGTTTACATTACAAAGTATTTCCTAGTTCCCCTCATACCTGAAAAGGTTTTTATATGTGAAAATCTTGGAGTTAATAGTGATCAACTTTTATTGGTCTTTTTTTCATTATTACTGATTGTTGCGGCATTTGCAATAATTCGAAAAACAGAAATTAAACAGCAGAAAAAAGTTTCAGTTGCCAAATTAATTTCACATGGAATACTAATTGGTTTTTTGACGGGATTAGTCGGTGTTGGGGGTGGGTTTTTGATAATTCCTGTTTTGGTTTTAGTTTGCGAGATTCCAATGAAAAAGGCCGTTGGCTCCTCTTTGATAATCATTGTCCTTAATGCGATTATCGGTTTGATTGCTGTAGACGATTTTGCAAGTTTTGATCAGCTTCTTTTGCTGAAAATAAGTGTGCTTTCAATTTTAGGGATTGTTATCGGAACGCTACTTTCAAAAAGAATTGAGGGCGGCAAATTAAAAAAAGGTTTCGGTTGGTTTTTATTAGTAATGGGATTAGCAATACTCTTTAAGGAAATTCTTTCCTAAATTTAGTATTCAATATCCAAATTGAACATGCTTTTGAAGACATGTAAATTGGGGTTTTTACGCGCCATTAATTCAAATTTTTGTTTACTCGTTAAGAATTTTTCTTCCTCGGATTGTTCAAGTACTTGAAGTTCTATTTTGATTGAGTAATTTTTAAGGTGTTGTCGCAAATGCAAGAGGAAAGGGTCAATATGGGAAAGTATGTAATCTCTTTGAATTTCATTGTCTAAACTTATGACATAGACTTCGTCGCTTTGTTTTATTGGATTACGTTTTATTAAAGCATTATAAAATGTTTCCAATCCTTGTTCTTTAACAATAAAACTATATTGTTTCCAGACCATTTTCAATTGGTCCTCACTGAAGATTTCGCGCGGAGCATTCTCTAAATTACTATTTATTTGCTCTACTTTTATTGGATTCAGTAATTCTTTGATGGAGGGATGTGGGCTCGCGTAATTGCCCGTTGGTTTTTCAAAATTAACAGGAGTTTTTTGAGCTTGTGCAGTCGAAATTGGCTGGGGTTTGATTTCGGGAATAACTTTAGGAGCAACTGATTTCTCGGTTCTTAGAGATTGACCGACAAAAGGCAAAATGTCAACCGTTTCCGTTAAGGATTTTTTTTTTCACCCTCGCTTTGCAAAGAACATAACTGCATTAGGCAAACTTCCACTAAAAGTCGCTGGTTTTTGGCCGATTTAAATTCAACATCCGCCTTATTCAATACTGATAGTGCTCGAAGTATAAATGCTTGCTTTAGTTCTTTTGATTGTGCAACAAATCGTTGCTCGACAATATCACCAACCTCAAGTAATGGAACTGAGCGCTCATCTTTACACAACAATAAATTTCTGAAATGTTCTGACATTCCTACTAAGAAATTATGATTGTCAAATCCTTTCTCTACAATTTCATTAAATAGCAAAAGTGCTGAAGGAATATCCTCCTGAAGATAGAATGATATGAATTTAAAGTAATACTCGTAATCAAGTATGTTTAGATTCGTTACAACATCTTGATAAGTGATGTTATTACTTGAAAAGGTAACAATTTGATCAAAAATCGAAAGAGCGTCACGTAAAGCACCGTCTGCTTTCTGTGCAATTAAAAATAATGCTTCCGGATCAGCGGTAACTAATTCCTTTGTTGCAATAACCCCCAGATGTTGAGCGATATCTTTGACCTTTATCCGTTGAAAATCAAATATTTGACAGCGAGATAAAATAGTTGGAATTATTTTATGCTTTTCAGTTGTTGCAAGAATGAAAATAGCATGTTTTGGTGGTTCTTCCAATGTCTTCAGAAACGCATTGAAGGCAGAAGGAGATAACATGTGAACCTCATCAATGATATAGACTTTATGATCGCCTAATTGAGGTGCAATTCGTACTTGATCAATTAAACTTCGAATATCATCTACTGAATTATTTGAAGCTGCATCCAATTCATAAATATTCAATGATGCTCCCGTATTAAAAGACAAACAAGAATCACATGCATCACATGCTTCTATTTGTTCTGTTCTATTGAAGCAATTCAATGTTTTAGCAAGGATACGTGCTGTGGTGGTTTTGCCGACACCTCTAGAACCACAAAATAAAAATGCTTGGGCTAAGTGACCGCTTTTAATTGCATTCTTCAACGTTTCTGTAATCGTTCGCTGCCCTACAACCGTATCAAAGGTTTGAGGCCTGTATTTGCGTGCAGAAACAACAAAATCACTCATAGAAACAAATGTAAGAATTAAACAATTAAGCGCACTTACTTATTTTATATTTCTATTCTTTTGTTGAAAAATTTCTACAAGGTTCCCATTTGACGGATTCCAAAGATTGATGTTTAGTGGCATTGAAAATCGTGTTTCTTCAGTTAACTCAGCAACATTTTCCGCATTTTCATATAGTACTGTACGTAATTCAATTTTATCTTTCGCAATGAATATCCAATTGAATTGATTAACAGCAGCAGCATCTCTTGTCCACGGTTTAAAATCATCTGCTGCACGCAAAGGAGCTCCCCAGCAACCTTCACCGGCATAAACAATCCCTTTTTCATCATCTCTAATAAATCCTTCTGATGAACCTTCTATTTCAGAGGAAACGATGGGCCATGTGATTTTGCATGTATGTGAATCGTTTTCTAAACAGAGACGCAAATTGCTGTATTTTTCAAACAAAGGCACAAAGTTATGGTATTGCGTTTCCATCTCCTTTTTATGTTTCACATGTGGCCGAATAGGTCTGTGGTATTGAGCGATTTGCCAAACAAAATCTTCATGTTTTTTCAGGGTTGAAGCTAAAAATATTTTTTGGACACCAATTTTTAATATTTCAGAATTCAAGGAAACCAGATTTAATAAATTCCCTCCAAATTCAGTGGAGTAAAAAACACCTCTTGATGGAACGTCAAACAATTTCACTAAAATTGAGTTGCTGAGCTCATGATTTCCTCTAGTTACTACTAATGGAGTAATTCTGCCGTCGGCCGATACACTGTATTCCCAATCTGTTAACCATTCTACCCATTGGTTAGGTAAATCTAATCCAGTGAAATCACCATTGAACAAAACGGCGTGCGCTTTTAATTTAGAAACGAGTAAATTGGCTTTACGGCGAATAACTGAACGGTCACGAGAATCCCCTCCAGCGATAAACGAAATTCGGTCATTCGGAGAGTTGCTACAGGTAGAAAAATAATAAAGACTACCTTCTCCATCAGTATCAACTATTTTAAATGAATATTTTGTATTAGGACTTAAATTGGTTAATCGGAGGATGTGCGTATTAAAACCTCTCGCATTGTTTGTGCTAGATATTTTATTGATAAGTTTCATTTTATCAGCTGATTCTGTTTTTGATTCACCTTCTGAGAAAATAAATCGCTTAAATTCACCGCTCTCTTGATGCCAAATTACAGTCGCTTCTTCACTCGCAATTGAATTAAATACCACGCGTACAAATCTTACCTTTCCAAAAGATAAAAAGGAAGAAAGAAAGAACATAAAAATCAAAAAATAGTTCATACAAATCATTTAATAGAAGACAAAAATAGTAAAACAAATGGGTGATATCGTTTTAAACCTTGAAACAATTTGTAACTTTGAAACATGGCAAAACAACGTACAACTCATTTTTGTAAGAACTGTGGATTTGAATCTGTAAAATGGATTGGTAGGTGCCCTTCCTGCGCTGAATGGAATACTTTTGTAGAGGAAATACTTGAGGTAAACAAGAAATCAGATGTTGTTGCGTTTTCCAATTTTTCTAAAAACGCACCTGCTAAGCGAATTCAAGAAATATTATTTGAACGTGATCAAAAACTTCAAATTACGGATAGTGAGTTAAACCGCGTGCTCGGAGGAGGCTTGGTTTTAGGTTCTTTAGTGCTAGTAGGAGGAGAGCCCGGAATCGGAAAGTCTACCTTATTGTTACAATTGGCGGTTAAACAAACTGAATATAAAGTACTTTATGTTTCGGGGGAAGAAAGTGAAAGTCAAATAAAAATGCGGGCCGAACGAATTGGAGTGGCCAATGAAAATTGTTTTTTACTCAATGAAACAAACGTTCAGTCAATTATTTCACAAGCACAATCCTTACAACCTGACTATGTTATTGTGGACTCGATACAAACCTTATTTTCTTCTAATATTGATAGTGTTACGGGTTCGGTTTCTCAAATTCGTGAATGTACCGCTTTATTATTGCGTTTTGCAAAAGAATCAGGTACACCTGTCTTTTTGATTGGTCATGTTACGAAAGATGGAACTATTGCTGGTCCAAAATTACTAGAACATATGGTTGACACTGTAATTCAATTTGAAGGAGATCAAAATCATATGTATCGTATTTTACGATCGCTAAAAAATAGGTTTGGAAACACCAACGAGATTGGGATTTATGAAATGACACAAGAAGGATTGCTGCCTATTTTGAACCCATCTGAGGTACTTGTGTCCGACTCTGACGAATCGCTTAGCGGTGTTGCTATTGGTTGTATGATGGATGGAAATAGACCAATTTTGATTGAAGTGCAAGCATTAGTTAGTACCGCTGCCTATGGGACGCCTCAACGAACTGCCAATGGTTTTGATACCAAACGATTAAATATGATTCTAGCGGTTCTTGAAAAAAGATGTGGTTTTCGACTCGCTAGTAAAGATGTTTTTCTAAACATTGCAGGAGGAATTAGGGTTGATGATCCTGCGCTAGATTTAGCCGTTGTGGCTGCAATATTAAGCTCCAACATTGACATTCCTATTGAGCATAAAACCGTTTTGTGTGGTGAAGTTGCCTTAACGGGTGAAATAAGAAGTATCACCAAATTGGAACAACGTATTTCAGAGGCTTTGAAGCTTGGATACAAACAAATTATCACTCCGACTTCTAAAAAGGCAATTGATTTCAATGCATCAGAAATACAGCACATCGCGATTGCTACAATTTTAAATCTATCCAAAAGTTTGTTTAAATAGCCAAAAACACCCTTAATAAGCTTGATTATGTTAACTTTGCAAATCAAACTATTTCGATTGTAACTTTATGTGGCTATTTATTGCAAACTATATTCTTCGAAATCGATTTTTTATAATCGGGATAATTACGCTATTAACCGTATTTTTTGGCTACCATGCTTTCACTAGTATAGAGCTTGAAAATAAGTATGGTCTTGCTTTACCAAAGGATAGCGCAACAAATCAAAATTACGAAGCTTTTAAAAAACGATTTGGTGAAGACGGTAATACTATGGTTATTGCCATTCAAACAGATTCATTGTTCACAAAGAACAATTTCAAGAAATGGAAGGAGTTGGGTGATTCTATTCTTGGAATGGATGGGGTAGAGGGTAGAGAATCGGAGGCAACATTATATTGCTTGTTAAATGATACGGTGAATGAAAAATTCAAACTGGATAAAATTTATGATGAAAATAAGTCAATAGATTCTATAAAAAATCAAATTCGAAGTAATCCAGCATTTAATAATCTCCTTTTTAATAGAAGTTCCAATGTCTCCTTGATGATGGTGCGAATAAATGATGAGGTTATCAAGGATAAAACGAAATGGCCCTTAGTCTACAAAATTGAAAATCTTGCTCGAACCTATGAGAAACATTTGGGTAAGATACATATCGCTGGATTACCTTATTTGAGAATAGTTATTGGCTCACGAATTCAAGGTGAAATGTTCCTGTTTATCGGCATTTCTATGTTTGTTACTTCTCTTTTACTCTATGTGTTTTTCCGATCCTTCCGAGTAGTTGCAATTTCTCTTATTGTGGTGGCTATTGCTGTGATTTGGGCAATGGGAGTCATTGGGTTTTTAGAATATAGATTATCTCCTCTAATGGCATTGATTCCCCCATTAATGATTGTAATAGGTGTTCCAAATTGTGTGTTTTTACTCACTAAATTCCATCAAGAGGTCAAAGAACATGGAAATAAAATTAAAGCATTGTCGCGTGTAATCCAAAAAATCGGAACTGCTACTTTCATGACTAATTTTACAACAGCATTAGGTTTTGGAACGTTTATATTTACAAATTCAGAAAAATTGATGGAGTTTGGTATTGCTGCCTCTGTTAATATAATGATGGTATTCGTACTTTCTTTGACCATTTTACCAATCATTAGTTCATTTACTCCACAGCCCAAAGCACGCCATTTAAAACATTTAGATCGAAAATTTGCTCGAGGAATTATCGGGTCTGTACTTTATGTTACTCAATATAAGCGAAATTGGGTGTATGCTATAAGCTTGGTTTTAGTTATTATCGGATTTTATGGAATTACAAAAATAAAAACAACTGGTAATTTAACCAGTGATTTACCATCCAAAGATCCATTGAAATTGGATATGATGTTTTTGGAGAAGAATTTTGGAGGGTCAATTCCTTTCGAAATTATGATCAATTATAAAACGAAAGGAAGATTATTCAGTGCAACCAATAACACCACCTTGGAAAAAGTTGATTCAGTTCAACAATTACTTAATAAAGACAGCCTTTTTTCTAAATCAATATCAGTGGTTGATTTAGTCAAATTCGTTAATATGTCTTATTACGGAAATGACACAAATAGTTTTACTTTATTCAGTAACAATGAAAAAGGAAGAATAAAAAAATACATTGATCAATTTAATTTAAACAATCCTTCCAATCAGGGAATGTCGATGAAAGAATTGGTTGACACTTCTTCAACTATACTTCGAATCCGTTGTCAAATCAAGGATTTAGGATCTTATGAAGTATTAAGTTATCGCGATGTTTGGGCGAAGAAAATTGATGCCGTGATGAATCCTGACAAAGGCAATTGGGAGAAATGTTTTAAAGAAATTACTGCTGGAAAAAAGAACTACATCGATACGATCATGATGAATTACAATGAAATAAGAAATTCATACGTGACATTAATTTCAAAAGGAAATCCTGATCTTGAAACACAACTTGATACCAATGAATTACTTCTGAAATCGTATTATGCTAAGCCAAACTTTAAATCCAACTTGAGAAAAGTCATTGACAATCAATACTATGATATTACTTTTACGGGTACCTCTGTCGTTGCTGCTGATGGAACTAGGTATTTAGTAAATAATTTATTTTCGAGTCTTATTTTTGCTATTGTTTCTATCGCAGTATTAATGGCTTTATTATTTAGATCATGGAGAATGGTCGTTATTTCAATGATCCCGAATTTAATACCTCTGGTTGTAACAGGTGGAATTATGGGCTATTTCGGTGTTCCCTTAAAACCATCGACTTTATTAGTTTTTAGTATTGCTTTCGGTATTTCAGTTGATGATACGATTCATTACTTGGCCAAATATCGACAGGAATTAAAGACACAAAAATGGAATTTAAAAGAATGTGTGCTTATTGCTATTAAAGAATCTGGACTTGGTATGTTTTATACTTCAATCGTTTTATATTGTGGATTTTCGGTGTTTTTATTTTCTCAGTTTGGTGGAACACAAGCACTTGGGTTATTGATTTCTGTAACACTATTGGTGGCAATGATTACGAACTTAGTCGTGCTTCCTTCTTTGTTACTAACGCTAGATAAATTTATAAATACCAAGTCGTTCAAAGAGCCTTATTTTGATGCCTATGACGAAGATTATGATATTGATTGGTCTTCCCTTCAATTGATTACAGATAAGGACGAACAAGACGATAATCTAAAAAAATAAGCAATCCTATTTTTGATTTAATATCTTTTGAATTACTTTTGGTCTCAAAGTAAATTATATGAAAGGAATTATTTTAGCCGGTGGATCTGGCACACGCTTACACCCGTTGACACTTGCAGTAAGTAAACAGTTAATGCCTGTTTACGATAAGCCGATGATTTATTACCCGCTCTCTATTTTATTGAGTGCAGGAATTAAGGAAATATTAATAATTTCTACTCCTCATGACTTACCGAATTTTGAAAAATTACTCGGTAATGGTAATGAGCTTGGTTGTCAGTTTTCTTATGCTGTACAAGAAATTCCTAATGGATTGGCCCAAGCTTTTGTAATTGGGGAAGAATTTATAGGCGATGATAAAGTGGCGCTTATATTGGGCGATAATATATTTTATGGTGTCGGCATGGATACTTTATTGAAAGAAAATAATGATCCAACAGGTGGTGTGGTTTATGCCTATCATGTAAGCGATCCTGAGCGCTATGGGGTGGTTGAGTTCGATTCTGAAATGAACGCAATATCGATTGAAGAAAAACCAGTAATTCCAAAATCAAATTTTGCTGTTCCAGGTTTGTATTTTTATGATAATTCCGTTATTGAAGTAGCAAAAAACTTGAAACCTTCAGCGCGTGGTGAATATGAAATTACGGACGTAAATGCGGAATATTTAAAACAAGGGAAATTAAAAGTGGCAGTTTTAGATAGAGGAACAGCTTGGTTAGATACAGGAACTTTTACATCCTTAATGCAGGCAGGACAATTTGTTCAAGTAATTGAAGAACGACAAGGATTGAAAATTGGTTGTATTGAAGAGGTTGCATATCGAAATGGCTACATCACTAAAGATCAATTAAAACAAATTGCAGAACCGCTTGTAAAAAGTGGATACGGCTCCTATTTATTGAATCTTCTTGATAAATGAGTGAATTATTAAAATTAAGCCATCTGATTGAATCGGAAATAACTAAAATTGAATTTCCGTTATCTCCAGGAAATTTATATGATCCGTTAAATTATTTTTTAAGTAATGGCGGTAAAAGATTACGGCCGGTATTAACATTGCTCGCAACCGAACTTGGGGGAGTACAAAAAGAAGATGCCATTAATTGTGCTTTAGCTATCGAGGTATTTCACAATTTTTCATTGATACATGATGATATAATGGATGCCGCTCCAATTCGTAGAGGAAAAGTCACGGTTCATGAAAAATGGAATTCTAATATAGCCATACTATCTGGGGATGTATTGTTGGTAAAGGCATATCAACTTTTGGCCAATCAAAAAAGCCAACATATTCCAGAATTACTTACATTGTTTAATAAGACAGCTATTGAGGTATGCGAGGGTCAGCAAATGGACATGGATTTCGAAACGAGTGAATTTGTTACTGTTGATGAGTATATTAAAATGATTCGATTAAAAACATCTGTTTTATTGGGATGTGCGCTTGAATTTGGTTTTATTGTTTCGAATAATTCAATTTCAAATAGAAAAAAAATCTATGATTTTGGAATTAATATAGGAATAGCTTTTCAAATTCAAGATGATCTTTTAGACTTATATGGAAATCCTGATAAAGTTGGAAAACAGGTTGGTGGAGATGTTAAATCAAACAAAAAAACACTTTTATATTTAATTGCCGAAAAAAACGCTGTTGGTGATTTACGAGAAAAATTAAATCAAGTTAAGAGTGAATTAGACCTGAATTCAAAAGTGTCGGCGACCCAAGAAATTTACGAGACTCTGGGGGTGAAGATAGAAACAAAAAGTTATTTGGATAGATACTATCAGCAGGCAATAGATTTGTTAGATTCTATTGAAACTGAAAGTGATAAATCAGCCATCATGGAAATGGTCAACTACTTATTTAACCGAGAACATTAACCAATTTATTTCTTTTTAAATGGTTTTTTCTTAGGTGCTTTGTCTTGTTCTGCAGCTATTTCAAGGCATTTCTCCAATTCAATCGTTTCAATTTCAGTTCCCTTTGGTAATTTATAGTTGTTTTTACCGATTTTGAAATAGGCGCCCCATCTTCCGTCCAAAATTTGTACATCGTCTCTTTCAGTGAATGTTTTTAAAACTTTTGAAGCGTCGGCAATTTTTTTGTTCAACATGAGTTCTACAGCACGATCAAAAGAAATGGTCATAGGGTCTTCTTCCTTAGGGATAGAAACAAAAACTTTTCCTATTTGAATATAAGGACCGAACCGACCACTATTCGCCTTTACAACCTCACCTTCATGTTCACCAATCGTTCTAGGTAACTTAAAAAGTTCTAACGCTTCTTCCAACGAAATAGTTTGAATGGATTGATCTTTTTTTAACGAAGCATAGGATGGTTTTTCACCCTCTTCTTTTTCATCTCCTCCTAACATAATCAT
The DNA here is from genome assembly GCA_945860455.1 of Lishizhenia tianjinensis. Lineage (GTDB taxonomy): Bacteria > Bacteroidota > Bacteroidia > Flavobacteriales_D > Crocinitomicaceae > UBA952. Next base: position 12,499 of record CAMAQX010000001.1, on the reverse strand, counting down.
AGGCCCAAAGCGACCAATTCGGGCAGATACGCGTTTCCCCGTTTTTGGATCAACGCCTAATTCTCTTTCTCCTGTAGCTCTTTCAGATGTTTCCAAGGTATGCGTAACATTTTGATGGAATGGGTCATAGAATGACCGAATCATATTTGTCCAGCTTTCTAATCCTTGTGCGATATTATCAAATTCTTCTTCCACTTTTGCAGTGAACTGATAGTCCATAATACGTGAAAAATGCTCACATAAAAAGTCGGTAACAACAACACCAATATCTGTTGGGGTTAGTTTATTTCTATCCTTACCCGTTGTTTCCGATTTAGTAATTGTTTCAATTTCGTTATTGGACAATGTAATAACAGCGTATTTTCTTTCAACTCCTTCTCTTTCCAATTTTTCAACGTATCCTCTTTTTTGAATTGTAGAAATGGTTGGAGCATAGGTAGATGGTCTTCCAATACCTAATTCTTCCAATTTTTTAACTAACGAAGCCTCCATGTAACGTGCTGGTGGTCTTGAAAATCGTTCTGTCGCACTAATTTCATTTCGTTCAACTGCTTCTCCTACGAGCACAGCTGGTAATATACCTTCTGTATTTTGATCTTCGTCTTCGTCATCCATCGTTGATTCCATATAGACTTTCAAAAACCCATCGAATCGAATAACTTCTCCTCTCGCTATAAATGTATCTTTTGTATTAGTATTTCCGATTTTCATGGTTGTTCGCTCTAATTGTGCTAGCGCCATCTGACTGGAGATTGATCTTTTCCAGATTAGTTCATATAATTTTTGTTCTTCGTGTTCTGCTTCAATTGTTGAAACAGTAAAGTCAGTTGGACGAATCGCCTCGTGAGCCTCTTGCGCATTTGCGTTTTTGTTTTTGTATTTCGTTGGTCTTGAATAATTCTCGCCAAACATAGAAAGAATTGCATTTTTGGCTCCTTCAAGGGCTTTATCCGATAGATTGACTGAATCTGTTCGCATATAGGTTATTTTACCTGATTCATACAAACGCTGAGCAACGGACATCGTACGTAAAACCGAAAATCCCAATTTCAAACTGGCTTCTTGTTGAAGTGTCGATGTTGTAAAAGGTGCAGATGGAGTTTTTGTTGCTGGTTTTTGTTGAATATCAGAAATGGCGAATTTGGCTGATATTAACTTTTCCAATAAGCTTTGAGCTTCGGTTTGAGCTTTCAATTGCTCGTCTAATTCAGCTTTTATTGTACCGTTTTTAACTTTAAAATTACCAACTACTTTAAAAAAGTTTTTTGAATTGTGTTGATCAATTTCCTTTTCACGTTCAACGATCAATCTTACAGCAACAGATTGAACACGCCCAGCCGATAAGCTAGGTCGCACTTTTTTCCATAAAACAGGAGAAAGTTCAAATCCTACAATACGATCTAAAACGCGTCTGGCTTGTTGTGCATCTACTAACTCTTTATTGATTTTTCGTGGATTTTCAATTGCTTTTAAAATCGCAGTTTTCGTGATTTCATTAAATGTTATCCTTTTAGTGTCTTTTTTTTCTAGGTCCAAGGCTTCAAATAAGTGCCATGATATTGCTTCTCCTTCGCGGTCCTCATCGGTTGCTAGCCATACCGTTTCGGCTTTTGTAGCCAGTTTTTTTAATTCACTGACCAATTGCTTTTTGTCCGAGGACACCTCATAATTGGGGTGGAAGTTATTTTCAAGGTCGATGGATAAGCCTTTTTTTGGTAAATCTCTCACATGGCCAAAACTTGATTTCACCACAAAATCTTTACCCAAATATCCTTCAATGGTTTTTGCTTTTGCAGGAGATTCGACGATAACCAGATTCTTTGCCATATTCAGGGATTGTTAAAAATTAAGTCTGCAAAAGTAACTTTAAATTTTTCTAAAGTCAAAAAATGATTTTTTATTTTTTCAAAATCACTTTTATTTGATGAAATATTATAAATCAGCAATTTTTGTAAGCTGACCTTTTACTTTTTGATTTAGTTGAACGCTGATATTCGCGTCAAGCGGTAAAAAAAGGTCAATTCTTGATCCAAATTTTATAAACCCGAATTCTTGACCACCTTCTACATTTTGACCAGATTTTACGTAATAACAGATTCGTCTGGCTAATGCACCCGCAATTTGTCGAAACAAAACTTCTTTACCACTAGCTGTTTTTGTTACGAAGGTCGTTCGTTCATTATCTGTGCTGCTTTTTGGATGCCAAGCAACTAAAAATTTTCCTGGGTGATATTTGGCATATTGAATAACACCAGAAACGGGATTAAAATTAGCATGAACATTTAAAGGGGACATGAAAATAGAAATTTGTACGCGGCGATCATTAAAATATTCTGTTTCTTCAACTTCCTCAATAACCACAACTTTTCCATCCGCTGGACAAAGGACAATTCCATCTTCATAGTTGTTTTTTCTTGATGGTAATCGAAAGAATTGAACTACCAATATGAAGATGCCTAGTGGAATTAAACTTAAGGTAAATAATGAAAGATTGGTCCATGAATTCAACCCGAAAAACAAAACTAGAGTTTCAATGATAGAACAAATAACGGCAGCCATAAATATGATTCCAAATCCTTCTTTGTGAATTTTCATTTCGATACGGGTTTTACAAATCGTTAAAAATTAAATACCAAAGATAAAAAAAAGGAACTGTAAACAACACTGCATCAAAACGATCGAGAATTCCTCCATGCCCAGGAAGAATATTACCCGAATCTTTAATGTCTAAACTTCGCTTGAAAAGCGATTCTAATAAATCTCCATAGATTGCTGTTGGAGCAACTATACATGCAGCAATTATCCAAAATAATAAGCTATATGTTGCTGAAAAGTAATAAATTAGAACACCGGTTAACAAGGTAAAGCAAATTCCTCCGATTGTTCCCTCCCAAGTCTTTTTCGGTGAAATTCGTTCAAAAAGCGGGGTTTTACCTAGTTTACGACCGGTTAAATAAGCGAATGTATCATTAGACCAAATTAGTAGAATCATTCCAATCAGCAAAGGGAATTGATTTGTGTCCTCAACCATTAATTGATTCATTAAAACAAAAGGAATAATCAAATAAATGAGTCCAAAAACAAAAATTCCTATGCTGGCAATTGGTTGTTCTTGTTTTCTCCATAATTCAATTAGGAAATAAAGAAAAAGTAGAGCATAAATGAAATAATAAAAAATCGAAGATTCGAGTAAGCCTTTGTTTGAAAGTACAATAATAGAATAAATTGAAATTCCGAAAATTGCAGTTAAAGAAGGGATTTGCTTATATGCTGTGCGTTTAAACAACCGGGCATATTCCAATAATCCAAGCAAAAGAAATCCTCCAAAAACTACTGACTGAAAAATATCTCCTAATAAAATAGACCCAATTACGACTAAAGCGAAGAAAAAACCAGTGACAGTCCTTGTTACCAAATTAGACATACAAATTGGCTTGTCTTATTCTTTGGAAGATTCGTTGGATTCTCCTTTATTTCCATTTTCTTCTTTCTGTTCTGCAGAATCATCAGAAACTTCACTAGGGCTTTCAGTTGCTTGTTCAGAAGGAGGCAAACTAGTCGTAGTTTCCGAAATTATTTCAGCTTCAATTTCTTCTGTGTTTGGCTCTTCCTTATCCCATATACGTTTACCGAAGATAGCTTCCAAATCTTCCTTAAAAATCACCTCTGATGTTAACAATTTATTGGCTAATTCTTCTAGTTTTTCCTTGTTTTCTTTCAAAACTTCAACCGCTCGTTGATATTGACCCTCAATAAGTTTACTCACTTCTTCGTCAATAATTTTAGCCGTGTCCTCAGAATATGGTTTTGTGAACGTATCACGTCCTTGAGAATCATAAAAGGATATGTTACCAACACGTTTGTTTAATCCATAAATTGAAACCATCGCATACGCTTGTTTGGTAACTTTTTCTAAATCGGAAAGGGCTCCAGTGCTAATCCTACCGAAAATCACTTCCTCAGCTGCTCTACCGCCTAATGCCGAGCACATTTGATCGAGTATTTGTTCTGTAGTTGTGATTGTTCGTTCTTCTGGCAAATACCAGGCAGCTCCAAGGGATTGTCCGCGGGGAACAATTGTAACTTTCACTAAAGGATGAGCGAATTCTAACAACCACGAAATTGTAGCGTGACCAGCCTCATGAAATGCAATTACTTCTTTTTCTTCAGTGGTAATTATTTTATTTTTTTTCTCTAAACCACCAACAATTCGATCAACAGCATCTAAAAAGTCTTGTTTTTCAACCTGTTTTTTGTCTTTTCTGGCAGCAATTAACGCTGCTTCATTACAAAGATTGGCAATGTCAGCTCCTGAGAAACCAGGTGTTTGTTTAGAAAGGAAATCGATATCCAATCCTTCAGCTAATTTCAATGGCTTAAGGTGTACTAGGAAAATTGCTCTTCTTTCGTTCAAATCAGGCATGTCAACATAAATTTGACGATCAAATCTACCAGCACGCATCAAGGCGCTATCTAAAACGTCTGCACGATTGGTTGCAGCTAAGATAATCACACCTGAATTTGTACCAAACCCATCCATCTCAGTAAGTAGTTGATTTAGTGTGTTTTCTCTTTCGTCATTTGAATTAAATCCATTATTTTTCCCCCTTGCTCGACCAATAGCGTCAATTTCATCTATAAAAATGATTGCAGGAGCTTTTTCTTTTGCTTGTTTGAATAAGTCTCGTACCCGAGAAGCACCAACTCCAACGAACATCTCAACAAAGTCAGATCCTGATAGCGAGAAAAATGGAACTTTTGCTTCACCCGCTACAGCCTTTGCTAATAGGGTTTTACCAGTACCTGGAGGACCAACTAGCAATGCACCTTTTGGAATTTTTGCTCCAAGCTCAGTGTATTTTTTTGGGTTTTTAAGAAAGTCAACAATCTCAACAATTTCTTCTTTTGCTCCCTCAAGACCTGCTACATCTGCAAATGTTATATTGGTAGATTTCCCTTTATCGTATACTTGGGCCCGCGATTTTCCGATGTTGAAAATTTGACTTCCGCCACCACCACCGCCACCACCACCGGTCATGCGACGCATAACAAACATCCAGATAGCTACAAGTATAAGAATAGGGAGTAAGAAAGATAAAATTTGACCTAACCAATCTGTTTCTTTATCAGCCTCATAAGATAAGGCGGGATCTCTAGATTTTATTTCATTTTCAAAATTACCCAAGTCACCAATTTCTTCTAGGATAAAAACTACTTTCTTATCTTTTTTCGGCGATTCCTTCGTAAGTGCTTTGACCATAGCTTTAAAATCAGCATCGGTGCTGTTTGACACTAATTGAAGACCCGTTTGATTCAGTTCAAATTTTACCTTTTCGCGATTGATAATCCTTACTTTTTGAACACCTTTTTTCTCAACAAGAGTGAAAAATGTTTGTTTGGTGTTAATTTTTGTTTCACTTCCGCCATTCATGAATAGTTGAAATGCTATAATTGCAACACCAATAATGGCATAAATATAGTAAATGGAGAAGGGGCTTTTTTTGTTATTATTTGCCATGTTAATTAATTCAAATTTGGAATGTCTGTACGAATTGCATCCGACCAAAGGTCTTCAATGTCAAAGAATGAACGTGTATCTTTATAAAATACGTGAGCTACAACATCGAAGTAATCTAATAATACCCATTCGCTTTTGGATTTTCCTTCTATGTGCCAAGGTCTTTGTTTTAAATTTTTTCGGGTATTACGACTTATTGATTCTGCAATACCATCTACTTGTGTTGAGGATTCTCCACTACAGATAACAAAAAAATCACAAACAGCGCTTTCAATTTCTCGTAAATCTAACACCACAATGTCCTTAGCTTTGTTGTCTTGCATTCCCTCAATTATTGTTTCACACAACTTACTTGATTCACTTTGTTTTTTCGTTTTGCTCATGTATCTTTGATTCTTACAAATTTACGTAATATTATTTTCGTTAACCCTTGTTATCACAATCAAATTGAAAAAAAACACTAAAATAGGTAACTCAATCATATACTTGAATTGCACGTACTCTACGAACAACTATACTGCCAATTTGTTAAAAGAGCGAAAAGTGGAATTTGGTCAAGTCATTCTGTCAGATGAGCAAACACAAGGACGAGGTCAACGAGAGGCTGTATGGGTTTCTGAAGTAGGAAAGAACTTACTTTTTTCTGTATATATTACCTTAGACAATTTGTCAGTGACAAATCAATTAACATTAATGCAATATACTGCTGTTTCTGTTTGCAGTACTTTGAATGATTTGGGAATTAAAGCACAAATTAAGTGGCCCAATGATATAGTGGTTCAAGGGGTGAAAATAGGTGGGATCTTAATAGAAAATCAACTAGTCGGAAGTAAAATTGTAAGCTCGATTATCGGAGTTGGATTAAATGTTAATCAGTTGAAATTTGAGAATTTAAACGCTACAAGTTTGAGAGAACAGCTTGGAATTGAGCAAAATAGAATTGATGTTTTAGAACGGCTATTGAATAAATTGAATGAGTATTTCTCATGTATCGAATTAGGCAGAAATATTTTAAACAATATGTATCTTAAAAATTTATATCAACTCAACTTAATTTCCACCTATTACTGTTTACAGTTAGGTGAATTTCAAGGAGAAATTACGGGAGTTGATCCATTTGGTAAACTACGTGTAAATTACAACAATAATGAACTCCTATTCGAGGTAAAAGAAATCAAGTTTCTTTGAGAATAAGTTCTAATTAAGACAACTCTGCAATTTTTTCCTCTAAAACAGCAATCTTGTTTAATGCGTCAGCTTCTTTTTTACGCTCTCCAATTACTACTTGATCAGGCGCACCGGCCATAAATTTTTCGTTGGTTAGTTTTTTTCGAACACTTTCTAGAAAGCTATTGGTGTATTTTAAATCGGCCTTTAGTTTTTCTTTCTCACTTTCCAAATTGATTGTATCTCCAAAGGGAATGAAGTACTCATTCGATTCAACAATAAAAGAATTACTTTGAGGTATTTTTTCCGTTATATACTCTAAAATGGAAAGATTCCCCATTTTTTGAATTGCTGAATCGAATCGAGAATCAATTACTTGATTCTTTTTTATGAAAAGCTCTAATTTTATCTTATTGGCAATGTTTTGTTCTTTGCGAATAGTTCTAATTTGACTAACTACTTTTTCCATGTAATCAAATTGGGTTAAAATATCCTCATTAATCGGTTGAACGGTTGGCCATTTTGCAACAACAATATCATCCCCTTCATCTCTTTTTTCCAGTAAATGCCAAAGTTCTTCAGAAACAAACGGCGTAAAAGTTTGCATGATTTTAAGTAATTCACCAAAATAAAATGTAGTGACTGCAATTGTTTTTGCATCAATTGGTTGCTCATATCCTGGTTTAATCATTTCTAAATACCACGAACAGAAATCATCCCACACTAATTTGTAGATATACATTAAAGCCTCTGAAATTCTAAATTTATCAAACGCATCATTAATTTCAACGAGTGATTTATTGAATTTAGCTTCGAACCATTGAATTGCTTTATGGGATGACTCAGGTTGCTCGAATTCTCGAATTTCCCAAGAAGAAACTAATCTGTATGCATTCCATACTTTGTTGGTGAAATTTCTACCTTGTTCGCATTGTGAGCTATCAAATGGTAAATCATTTCCGGCAGGGGAAGAAATTAATATTCCCACGCGAACACCGTCAGCACCGTAATTTTCAATTAGATCTAATGGATCGGGCGAATTCCCAAGTGATTTGGACATTTTTCTTCCTAGTTTATCGCGAACAATTCCGGTGTAATAAACATTTTTAAAAGGAAGATCACCAAGGTATTCGTACCCTGCGATAATCATTCGCGCTACCCAAAAAAACATGATTTCAGGAGCTGTAACTAAATCATTGGTTGGATAATAATATTTTATTTCGTCATTACCCGGTTGCGTTAATCCATTGAAAACAGAAATAGGCCAAAGCCAACTAGAAAACCATGTATCAAGTACATCTTCATCTTGCTTTAAATCTGAAATCTGTATTTCTTTCCCTGATTTTTTCTTGGCTAATTCAATCGCTTCCTCCTGCGTTCGTGCAACTACAAAATCTTCCGTATTTGTCCCGTAGTACCAAGCTGGAATGCGATGTCCCCACCAAAGTTGTCTAGAAATACACCAATCTTTGATGTTTTCTATCCAATGTCGGTATGTGTTTTTAAATTTTTCTGGATAAAATTGAATATTCCCATTTTGTACGTTTTCCAGGGCAGGCTCAGCCAATTCTTTCATACTTACAAACCATTGCAATGAAAGCCGCGGTTCGATTACTGCATTTGTTCTTTCGGAAAAACCTACTTTATTTACGTGGTCTTCTGTTTTAACTAAATACCCCTTTTCATCGAGTTCCTTTTCGATTAATTTCCGAACGTCAAATCGATCCTGCCCAGCATAATGTAAACCATGAGTATTCAATGTTCCGTTTGCGTTAAAAATATCAATTGTTTCGAGGTTGTATTTTTTACCCAAATCATAGTCATTGGTATCATGAGCGGGAGTTACCTTTAAACAACCCGTACCAAAATCTATTTCAACGTATTCGTCGGCAATGATTGGAATTATTCTATTTGTAATTGGAACAATAACGTTTTTACCGATGTATTTTTTATAACGATCATCTGTTGGGTTAACGCAGATGGCAGAATCTCCTAAAATGGTTTCCGGTCTTGTTGTGGCGATGGTTAACCAATCGTCTTCGGAATTTTCAATTTTATAGCGAACAAAAAACAATTTGGAATTTACTTCCTTAAAAAGTACTTCCTCATCAGAAAGTGCCGTTAAGGCCTCAGGATCCCAATTAACCATGCGCAATCCACGGTAAATTTTTCCTTTTTCATACAAATCAATAAAAACGGAAATCACAGACTCAGAATATTCTTTATCCATTGTAAAATGAGTTCTATCCCAATCACATGAAGCGCCCAATTTTTTCAACTGTTCTAGGATGATGCCACCATGTTTATCTTTCCATTCGAAGGCATGTTTCAAGAATTCATCACGCGATAAATCTGATTTTTTTATACCTTGTTCGCGTAATTTTTGAACAACCTTTGCTTCTGTAGCAATGGAGGCATGATCAGTTCCAGGAACCCAACAAGCATTTTTTCCTAACATCCTTGCCCTTCTAACAAGAACGTCTTGAATAGTGATATTCAACATATGTCCCATGTGCAAAACGCCAGTAACGTTTGGTGGTGGTATTACCACAGTATATGCTTCACGTTCATCAGGAGTTGAAGAAAAGTAACCTTTTTCTATCCAGTATTGATACCATTTATTTTCCGTACTTCTAGGATCGTATGTTTTAGGAATTTCCATCTATCATTTTTTTACAAAGATAAAAAAAAGCCCGTCACTGACGGGCTTTAGCTTATTAAAAAGAGATATCAAGCAATTATTTCTTTTGTGTTAATGTGGTAGAAACGAAATTTTCAGAATTTGAAAGTTGCTGCTTTTCAGATTTTATTTTGGCTGATTGTGAAAAACCCAAATAGCCAACTAAACAAGTGATAGATAGCATTGCAACAAATAAAATGTCTTTCGGTGTGGCTGTTGTTTTCATGATAAAGAGTTTTAAGGATTTGAATAAGTAACGACAAAATGGAAAAAAAATAACGGTGATTTATAGCATTTATTAAAATTTACAAGAAATAATAAAATTGTATTTTTGTGTTCTGTTTCTTTATTGATAAAATTAGCCATTGGTTTTAACAATTAATTACAATTTTAAGCGTTTGTTTTATATGAAAATTTGTGTTTTTTTACTCGTGTTTATTCATTTATCTTTAACATTTTCCCAGACAGGAGGTGGGTTTTCTTTTCCATTTTTAAATATGGACTATTCAGCTAGAACTGCCTCAACCGGAGGATATTTTATTTCTGGTGTTGATGATGATCTTAATTTAGGAATATTAAATCCTTCCGTTTTGAATGAAAAAATGCACCAATCCATTTCCTTTAATCAAGCTTTTTTAGCAGGGGGAATTAACTATGGGATGGTGGCATATGCACAGAAAGGATTGAAAGGTATTTGTTCAGCCAATGTAAAATACGTGGATTACGGAACATTTCAAGGAACAGAAGCTAATGGAACTCCAACAAATTCATTTCGACCTTTTGAGTATGCTATTGGGTTAGGTTATGGAAAGCAATTGAATCCGGTAATTTCAGTGGGAGGAAATTTTAATTTTATTGGTTCAAATCTCGAAACTTATAGTGCATATGGAATGTCAATTGATTTGAGTGGAACATTTAATCATCCCAATAAACTATTTACGGCCACGGCACTTTTTAAGAATGCGGGGTTCAAATTAGCGAATTATACAAGTAATGATCGAGGAATTCTTCCGGCTGATTTACAATTGGGGTTTTCCTATAAATTAGCACACGCTCCCTTTCGATTTTATCTTGTTTTACATCATTTGAATCAATGGGATTTAACCTATAATGATCCTTATGCATTGCCAACTTATGATGCTTTAACAGGTGATACTATTCCTGTTGCCAAAGCCAATTTTGTTGAGAAAATGGCGCGTCATTTGTCCCTTTCAACTGAATTGTCTATTTCCAAAAGTTTGTTTTTTAGAATGGGCTTTAATTACCATAGGCGACAAGAAATGAAAATTGAAATGCGTCCTGGAATGGCAGGTTTTAGTTTGGGCATTGGTGTAAAAACAAAACGATTTCGATTGGATTACGGATATGTCATCTATTCAAAAGCGGGTTCAAACAATGTAATAAGTTTGTCAAGTTCGTTAGGTAAATGGAAAAAAAGGTAGTTTTGTTGCATGCAAACTAAAAAGCTTACCATTGCTATTGATGGTTTTTCATCTTGTGGAAAAAGCACCCTTGCCAAAGATTTAGCTTCCCACCTGAACTATATCTTTATCGATTCCGGTGCAATGTATCGCGCTGTAACTTTGTTTTGTTTGCGTAATAATTGGATTTCAGGAGATCAAATCCAAATAACTGAAATTATCAATGCACTTCCATCTATAAGCATTGAATTTAAAATCGATGATCAAGGAAATAAATCAATTTATTTAAACGGCGAGAATTGCGAAAATGAAATTCGCCAAGGACATGTTGCCAATTCAGTCTCAAGAATTGCTGAAATTAAGGAGGTGCGTGAAAAATTAGTACACGAGCAACAGAAAATGGGGGAGAAAGGAGGAATTATCATGGATGGACGTGATATTGGAACGGTAGTTTTTCCACATGCAGATCTCAAATTATTCGTAACTGCATCAATTGAAGTTCGAGTGCAACGGCGTTTCTTGGAACTTACTCACAAAGGAATCCATATGACCTTGGAAGAAGTAAAAGATAATTTGGTTGAACGCGATTTTATTGATTCAAACCGTAAAGAAAGCCCCTTAACACAAGCCAAAGATTCTGTTTTTCTTGATAATTCAAACTTTACACGCGCAGAGCAATTGAAATGGGTATTAGATTTAGTATTAAGTAAAGAGGGACAATCGTAAGAATCAAAGTGTCATCAAGAGTAGGAGTTTATAGACTGTATTTTACAGATGATTATAATTCTACCAGCAGCATCAAAATTGAAAATAGCAATCAAAAAAAAAGACGGAATTACTTGGTAATTCCGTCTTTTTTATTCCGACTTAAAAAATAGAAATACTATTAGTCTTCTGAACGAGACAAAGCGTATATAACTAAACCAAATCCAATTTTATTTATTGCATCTGCAATGTTGTATACAATATCCATCGCTTTCATAGCTGCAGCAGTGTCAGCAATTGGTTGCCATCCAAATAATCCACCTGGAGTTCCTAGAATATAACCTAAAGGATAAATCGCCCAACCAACTAGTACAAACCAAGCCAATATTTTTGTTGCTTTTGCAACCTGTGGACCAGCCGTTTGTGCCAACTGAGCAACTTCGCCAAACCAGATGATGTAAACTATGTAGAAGTAAGCTGCACCAGACAAAACTCCCCACAATACACTACCGTCTCTGTCTAAAACTTCACCAGCATATCCCGTCAATAACATTATAAGAGAAGCAGCAATCAATTTCCACAATAAACCAATTTTAGCACCTGCTTTTTTGGTTATTAAATAAAACTCAACACACATCAAAGGCACTGTTAGGATCCAGTCAACATATCGGAAGAATGTTGGTGAATCACCAGTTTCTAAATTGTAACCTCTCATGTAGTAGTAATGTACTGCTGCAATGAAGGTTATTAAACCCGAAACGAGAACAGACGTTCTCCATTTTTGAGACGTATTGCTCAATTCAAGAAAGAAAAAAACAGAAGCGGCCATCATAGCCATAGTACCGATAAAAAACGTAAAGGCTACGTAATTATCGCTCGCAATTTTTAAGTGTTCCATAATGTAAAAAATTATTTAGCCCTACTCTTAAGGATTTTCAGTATCTCCGCGTTTTTTAATTTGGTATCTGCCATCCAACATGCTAATTTAACAAATTGAATTTAACAATG